>CAIMMJ010000160.1 GCA_903842515.1 uncultured Bacteroidota bacterium
GTATTTTAAAACAAAAAAAGACCGCAGAAAGATTGCCACGAATGCACTAATAATATTCAACTATTAAAAAGTGTAAGTGGAATAAATCAGTATGGAAACAATGTATATTAAAACAAAAAAAGTGTGGAAAGATTGCCACGAATGCACTAATAATATTCAACTATTAAAAAGTGTAAGTGAAATAAATCAGTATGGAAACAATGTATATTAAAACAAAAAAAGACCGCAGAAAGATTGCCACGAATGCACTAATTATTTCATAATTTAATAGTAAAACTGGATTTAAACCAATAATACCATTTATCATTATAAATTCCTTTTGATAAAGCTTAAGAAATCATAATACTACTCTTTTTGAAGTCAATTTTAGTTCTCCAAAATTTACTAATAAAGCTAAACTATTTCCAGATACTTTTAAATAATTAATGCATTGTGCAACATGTTCTTCTTTTAATCTTGAGATTCCTTTTACCTCTAGAATAATTCTATCGTAAACTACAAAATCAGCATAGAAGGAATGTTTTAATGTTTGCTCTTTGTAAACAACAGGATATTCCTTTTCACGTTTAAAGGGAATTCCTGAAATTTTAAACTCGTATTCTAGAGCATCTTTGTAAACAACCTCTAAAAAACCAGCACCTAAATTATTATGTACTTCCATGCAAATTCCAATAATCTTGTAACTTTCTTCTTTAAAGATTAGATTTTCCATGTGTTCATAAAATAGCTTTTGATTTGTGCATTCGTGGCATAAAACATCTTATATTTCTATCACGTTTATTTTTTTTCTCTTGTTTAAGTATTCATTGGTGTTAACTGCTTTTTTAAACTTCTTAACTCCTTTCACTAAGTTTATTTTTTGTTTCAAATTCCACTCTTTAGAATAGTAAGTTTTTCCCTTTGCAATTGAATCTTGTTTCACAGAATTTTTCCCTCCTAACGCAACATAGCGTATTGCCTTTAAATAAAGTTCATGGGCATGCTCCATTACTTTTATATGAATTTCACTCAAGGTTTCTTTGCCTGTTAATGGAGTAAACTCAGTGGTTAAAATATTACCGGTATCAATACCTAAATCAATCCACATAATGGTATTTCCTATTAAATGAAATTGTTCTGTTGCAATACACCAGTTGGTGCAGTTTGGCCCACCTTTTATGTACGGAGACAATCCTGTATGCAAATTTAAAATACCAATTTTAGGTTGAATACTCAACATTTTTTCTTTCACCAATCTTGTTCCAGAAACAACAATTAAATCTGGTTTTAATTCTGTATTAAAATTAAATGCCTCATCAGAATTAATATTTTCTACATCTATAATTTTTGTTTTGGGATAATCATTAAAAAGCTTTTCATACCTGCTTTTCATTCCAAACCATGATTTTCCTATGGTGGGAAGAAAAACTTTTTCAAAGGTTTTTTCGAAAAGAATTTTTAAGGTGATTTTGGAAGTGGTCTTTCTTGTTTCTGTAACAATACCAACCACATTAAAATCTTTTGCAATTTTATTGGCAAGAGCTTTTTGATTTGCTTCGTTTCCTATCCACAATACTACTTTCATCAATAACCTATTGCTTTTTTTAGTTGTTCTAATTGGTGAGAAATTCTTAATCTTGTTTTTAACCACGATTCATTGTAAAGCTCTATTCTTGGAATCTCAAATAAACTATCATTTTTTGGATTGTATAAATCCTGTTTTACCGCCAACCCATATACGTAACCTGCTTTTTTACTCTGCTCAATGGTTTGTTGGTTATAACTTCCAACGGGATATGAAATAGTTTTTGGGAAATAACCTAAGTTTTTTTCTATTGTTTTTGCT
Source organism: uncultured Bacteroidota bacterium (assembly GCA_903842515.1). Lineage (GTDB taxonomy): Bacteria > Bacteroidota > Bacteroidia > UBA4408 > UBA4408 > CAIMMJ01. The sequence goes on from CAIMMJ010000160.1 coordinate 1,826, forward strand.
GAGTTATACAATTCTTCGTAAATGTCATTATCGTTACTCATGGTGCCCAGCATAAAGTGAGATACGGTATGTGATCCAATGTAATGACCTGCCTGTTTTAGTTCTCTAACTTGATCCCAATTCATCATTATCTTTGGCAATTTTACATCGCCACAAACTAAGTTTATTTGTGCTAAAACTTGTTCTCTGTTTTGGTGGCTCAGTTTTTTTAAAACCGGTTTTAATTTTTTTACAAAAGCGGTTCTTTTTTCCGTAGTTGTAAGTTGCTCAATTTTAAATTCAGCTGGTAGAAATTCAAAATTTAATTTAAAGTTTGTTTGCCTAGTGTTCAAAAAATTATGCTCTAGAATATGTGTCCAGGTTGGAATGTTTTTTTCTATACAATCTGTAACTACATAAAAAGAGGCTTTGCAATTGTATTTTTGTAGAATAGGAGCAGCGTATTCTAAATTATCTAAATAGCCGTCATCAAATAAAATAGTGGCTACATTTTTTTGCAACATTAAATTTTTATCTTCTAGTAATTCTTCCATTAAAACAACGTTGTATTTTGTAGAAATGTGTTTTATGCATTTTTCAAAAAGCACAGGATCCATGGGGTCCCACAATAATTCTCTTTTTGGATTTACTCTATGAAATAAAAAGTTTCTAATCATTAAAAAAATACTTACTAAACGCAATATTAATGAAAATGAACATCAAATTACTCAAACTTATTTTTTATATAATCTACTAGATTGTTATTTTCTAGATCTTCCATGTCACTCAATTCAATTTCAAGAGCCTTGGTGCTTTGCGTTATTTCAACCAATGAAAAGATTAAACTTACAGAAAAACTAAGTAATGAAATTCCAAAAATTACACTGGCGGCATAAATCTCTGCATTATAAATTAAAAACATACAAAATATGGCAGATAAAAAACTAATCACGCCAAACAATTGCATTCTTCTAACCAGCTTTATTCTATATTTTAAACTTTTTATTTGTTGGTGTATGCTGGTGTTTTCTTTATTTATTAAATACTTTTCATGCAAAGTTCTTACTAAACTAGAAAGTCCTAAAAAACGATTGGTATAGGCAAGCAAAACCAAGCTTATTGCAGGAAAAAGCAAAGCTGGTGTGTTTAACGTTATTTCCATAGTAAATGTAAAAATACTTCAGATTTTTCAATTTTGATAACAATAGGTTTAATTTACAACTCAAGTTATTTATTCTACAACTCATCCAACTAATCCCTCAATATAAATAAAGATGCTTTCTTTGTTTTTAATTGTACTTTACTATTGTACCGTAAATCTAAAACTATGAAAACAAACCGTACAAAAAATTTATTTAAAAGTGTAAAAGGTGTATTTTACTTATTGGCAGTAACTTCTCTAATTTCCCCATCTATTTTCGCACAAAGCACTCAAACTTTAAGAGGGCAAATTATTGACGAAGTTTCAAAAAGCCCACTACCAGGGGTAAGTATTTCTATTCTCGAAAGCAATCCAATTGTGGCAACAGCAACAGATATAAATGGCGATTTTAAGCTATCAGGAATTGCTGTGGGGAGATATACTCTTAAAGTTTCATACATTGGATATGAACAACAAACTATCCCAAATGTAATTGTTACTGCAGGCAAAGAGGTAATTTTAAATGTTACGTTAACTGAAGCAATAAATAAATTAACTGAAGTGAGTATTGTTTACGAACGCTCAAAAGACAAAACTGTTACCAACAATGAAATGACTACAGTTAGCTCTCGTTCATTTAATATTGAAGACACAAAAAAATATGCCGGTTCACTGGGTGACCCGTCTCGTATGGCTGCAAATTTTGCGGGTGTAATTGCCGGAAACGATTCAAGAAACGATGTGGTGGTTAGGGGTAACTCTCCTAATGGAATGCTTTGGCAGCTAGAAGGAATGAACATTCCAAATCCCAATCACTTTGGTGCTTTTAACGGCACTGGCGGCCCGGTAAGTATGCTAAACAACAACAATCTAGACAAATCAGATTTTATGACAAGTGCGTTTCCTGCTCAATACGGAAATGCAACAGCAGGTGTGTTTGATTTAAGATTGAGAGATGGAAACAACGAAAAAAGGGAGTTGATGACACAAATGGGTTTTAACGGTGTTGAGATTGGCGCAGAAGGTCCTTTTTCTAAAAATAGCAAAGCATCCTATGTATTTAATTACAGATATTCTACATTAGGAGTTTTTAAAACGTTGGGTTTAAATGTTGGAACAGGAAATGCCGTTCCCGAATACCAGGACTTGAATTTTAAAGTAGTAGTGCCAGGTAAAAAGAACAATTCAAAATTTACTTTTTTTGGTTTGGGAGGTTTAAGTAGTGCAGATTTATTGGGGAATGATGTAGATACAACCAAAACAGATTTTTACGGACGGGTAGATTTAAACCAATATGCAAAATATAAAACAGGCATAAGCGGTGTAAGCTATCAACAAAATTTTGGTACAAAAACCTTTGCAAAATTTACGTTAGGGGCAAGCATTTCCGATCAAGCATTTAATTCCGATTCAATTGCAATTTTTACTTCTGATAAAAAAACTTTTCAAAGGCAGGATGCAAGTTTTTTAAACGAAAAATATTCTGCAATTTTTAATGCTACACATAAAATAAATGCAAAAAACTCCTTGGCCTTTGGAGTAAATACTGATTTAATTAGATTCAACTTTTTTAACGAAGAAATTATTGGCGGAAAAGCAATTAGATTTATCGATAGCAAAGGAGAAGTTTTTCTTTCGCAAGCATACACCCAATGGAAACACCGTTTCTCTAATAAACTAAGTTTAAACACAGGAGTACATTTGCAACATTTTAGTTTCACAAACGATTTGGCAATAGAACCAAGAATGGGATTAAAATATAACCTTGATGGAAGGTCGTCTGTAAATTTAGGCTATGGAATACATAACCAAATACAAACTGTATACAATTATTTTCTTCAAACTCCAACTGCAACGGGAACTGAATTTACCAATAAAAACATGGGCTTTACTCAGAGTCAACACTTTGTATTAGGCTACGATAATAACCTAAGTGAATTTGTTAGAATAAAAGTGGAAGCATATTATCAATTGCTTGTTAAGGTTCCAGTAAATAAATATCCATCTTCGTACTCTGCACTTAACGATGGCACTAGCTTTGCCCCTTCTGATGCAACTAATTTATTAAACAATGGTACAGGAACAAATTATGGACTAGAATTAACACTTGAACGTTACTTTAACAAAGGGTTTTACTATTTAATTACAGGTTCGTTGTTCGATAGCAAATACAAAGGTAGCGATGGAATTGAAAGAAATACTGCATTTAATACAAATTACGCCTCCAATATATTAGCAGGTAAAGAATTTAAGTTGGGAAATAACGGAAGCACCTTGACGTTTAATATTAAAAGTACATTAATTGGTGGAAAGTATTTAACTCCATTGGATTTAGAAAAATCTAAATTATATGGTAGAGCCATATTTGAAAACTCAAATGCATTCAGTCAAAAACAAATAGACTATTTTAGAACAGATTTTAAAATTACCTACAAAAAAGAGTTTAAGAGAAGCACCCTAGAAACCGGAATAGACATACAAAACATCACCAACCGTCAGAACATTTTTCAACAAGGATACAATCAAATTACAAATTCTATAGCCACACAATACCAAACAGGATTATTGCCAATTCCTTTTGTTAAATTTACTTTCTAATTTTGAGAAGTTATTCTAATGAAAAACTATCTAAGTAAAATAGTAAAATCTCGTTACACTTACATGTTTCTTGTAGGTACAATAATCTGGTATTTGCTTAAAACTCTTCAACCAAATCTATCGGCCGTAAATCAAAAAGGAAATGATTTTTTTACTTCTGTACTTCTTACTTTTTTAATTTGGGAAGGAAATTTATTCCTGGACAGAAAAATTTCAAAGTATTTTTCTTGGACGGAAAAGCCATTAATTAGAATAGTTGGTCAGGCTACAATAAACATCATATATACAGGCGGTTTAATATATTTTGCACTAAAAATGTACGATAAATTTGTTTGTACTTTGCCAATTGAAACTAGTAGACAAATGTTAAGTTTTTCAATTGTAATAGGAGGCTTGGTTTCTCTTCTATTGTTAGCTACAGAAATAAGTTCACAGTTTTTTAAGCAATGGAAACTTTCATTAATTGAAGTAGAAAAGTATAAAAAAGAAAGTGCAGAGGCAAAATTTCAAGTATTAAAAAGTCAAATAAATCCTCACTTTTTATTTAATAACCTAAGTGTTCTTTCTTCATTAGTTTATACTGATGCAGACAAAGCAGTTGAGTTTATTAATCAGTTTTCAAAAGTATACAGATACGTCATGGAATCTAATGAAAAAGAATTGGTAGAATTGGAGACTGAAATTAGTTTTATAAAATCCTATTGTTTTTTATTGGAGATAAGATTTGGCCAAGGCTTTAGGTGTAATTTAAAAATAGATGAAACAGACAATTTAAAACTTATTCCTCCTATGGCTCTGCAAATTCTTGTTGAAAATACCATAAAGCATAATTTATGCTCTACAGAAAGTCCTTTGATGGTAATTTTAAAAACAGAGCAAGACTATTTATCCATCAGCAATAATGTTCAACTAAAAAATAGCAATGAACCAAGCTCTGGAATTGGACTAAAAAACATAAAAAAAAGATACCATCATTTTACGGATAAAAAAGTAATTATTGAAAGCAACGATTCTTTTTTTACAGTTAGAATACCTCTAATAACGGCACCATGAAAGTATTAATTGTAGAGGACGAGCCACTTTCGGCAGAGCATTTAATTAGAACATTAAATAAAGTTGATAAAAGCATTCAAGTTATTAAAACATTAGATTCAATAAGCAATACAGTAAAGTATTTATCGCAAGAATCAGAACTAGATTTAATTTTTTTAGACATACACATTGCCGATGGAAATAGTTTTGAAATTTTCTCAAAAATAAATATTGACATTCCTATAATTTTTACAACTGCTTTTAACGAATATGCCATAAAAGCATTTAAGTTAAATAGCATAGATTACCTTTTAAAACCTATTGGGATTGATGATTTAACCAAATCAATTGCCAAGTACAACAAACTAAAAAGTTCTATTCAAAAAACTGTTCATACAGAAAAAATAGAAAACGCAATTTCTATTTTAACAAAAAACTATAAATCTAGATTTTTAGTGAAATTGGGCGAAACAATATCATCAATTAAAGTTGAAGACATTTCATTTTTTATTGCAGAAGATGGAATAACAATATTGGTAAACAAGGAAGGGAAAAGGTTTCCAGTAGATTATTCTATGGATGCCTTGGAGCTACTAATATCGCCAGATGTTTTTTTTAGAATAAATAGAAAAGTTTTGGTGCATATTGATAGAATTCTGCAAGTACACACCTATTTTAACAGCAGATTAAAACTTGCTATAAAAAGCTTAGATGAGGATGACGCAATTGTAAGCCGTGAAAGAGTAAGTGATTTTAAGTTGTGGTTGGATAGATAGAAAAATTTAATTTTATCACAAGTTATTTTATTTCAATCATTATATTTGGTGATTAAAAAAAATAAAATGGTAGCAATAGTAATGGGCAGTATTTCGGATTGGGAGATAATGCAGCAAGCAGAAAAAATACTTGTGCAACTAAATATTCCATATTCAAAAGATGTGGTTTCTGCACACCGTACTCCGCAAAAAATGTTCGATTTTGCACAAAATGCTCAAAGCAATGGAATAAAAGTAATTATTGCTGGAGCAGGCGGTGCAGCTCATTTGCCAGGTATGATTGCCTCAATTACTCCTCTTCCTGTTATTGGTGTTCCCGTAAAATCTTCAAATTCGTTAGACGGGTGGGACAGTTTGTTGAGCATTGTTCAAATGCCAAATGGAGTTCCTGTGGCTACAGTTGGAGTTAATGCCGCACAAAATGCAGGAATAATTGCTGCACAAATACTTGCTCTATCTGATGCTGAACTGATGAAGAAATTAATTGCGTTCAAAGCTGAATTAAAAGAAAAAGTAAATCAAGCTTCTGAAAAACTAAAAAACAGCAACTAAAAAATGTCCACTAAAAAAGCAGCTCTTCTTTTTTTTCTTTTTGTTGTTAGCAGCACTATAATTGCCCGAAATGACAACTTGCCGGTGGGTGCAAGAAGTGCAGGAATAGGAAACAGTAGTGTTGCACTAGGTGATGTGTGGAGTTTACAACATAACCAGGCTGGATTGGCGAACCTAAAATATTTAGAAGTAGGAATTTATGCAAACAGAAATAATTTGTTAAACGAAGCTTCACAAATTTCATTTGCCGGAGCACTGCCCACTAAGTTTGGCGTTTTTGGATTAACCTTTCAACAATACGGATTTAAATTATACAACGAGTCTAAAGTTGGATTTGCCTATTCAAAAGCATTTGGCCCCAATTTTAGAGCAGGGTTAATGGCTAATTATTTGCAAACATCCATAGGAGAAAATTATGGTAAAAGTGGCAATTTTTGTTTAGAAGGTGGCGTGCAAGGACAGCTAGTAAAAAACCTTTGGATTGGTGCACATGTCTATAATATTAACCGTGCAAAGGCATCTAACTTTTTTGGAGAAAAAATTCCTACTATTACAAGAATTGGATTATTGTATCAAGTTTCCGAAAAAGTTTTTGCCAGTGCAGAAGTAGAAAAAGACTTGGTAAATGCTGCAATGTTCAAGGGCGGAGCAGAATACAGAGCCAAGGAAAATTTTTACTTAAGAGGAGGATTTTATTTTGTACAGAATCCGGTGTATACTTTTGGAGTTGGATTTTACACAAAAAATATTCGAATAGATTTTGCAGGAAGTTTTCATCAAAGTCTTGGGTTTACGCCTCACCTTGGTTTGGGTTATTTAAATTATAAACCTCCTGTAACAAAGGAGAATCAGTAGTTATAATTTCTACAATAGCCTATCAATTTCCTGGCTTAGTTTACTATCTAATTGGGTTATGGTATTGTTGGAATCGTGTGTATTTAGTTGCAACGTAACCTTATTATAAGTATTAATAATTGTTGGGTGATGATTCATTTTTTCGGCAACAGCAGCCACTTTAGAAATAAATTCTAGAGCTTCTGCAAAGTTTTTAAAAACAAAAATCCGCTCCAGATAATTCTGCTTATTACCTAACTCAATCTTTTGCCAATCCAACGGATGTGTCATTCGTTTATTTTTAATTTCATTAAAAGTAACAAAAACATATTGTAAATTAGTTACAATTGTTTACTTTCGCACTCTCAATAAACAATACGTTTTATTGGTGTTCTTATACAAAGCTGAACTTAAAGCTGCTACAAAGTTTTAAGATACATTATGCCCGGGTGGCGGAATTGGTAGACGCGCTGGTCTCAAACACCTGTGAGTTCACTCTCATGCCGGTTCGATCCCGGCCCCGGGTACTAATTGCTTTACACTCTTTTTCCAAAATATATTTTATCACTTTCCTCTTTTAATTAATTTATTCTAAAAAATGGGTCAAGGCTTCATTTTTCAATGATAGCATGAAAGTCATTAACGAATAAAATTTATCTTCGCACTTAAATAAAAATTAGATGGAAAATAAAAAGCAAGAGGCATTAGATTATCATTCGCAAGGCAAACCCGGAAAAATTGAAGTTGTTCCTACAAAACCATACTCTACACAAAGAGATTTGTCTTTAGCATACTCACCCGGTGTTGCAGAACCTTGTTTAGAAATTGAAAAAGATGTTGAAAATGTTTATAAATATACTGCCAAAGGAAATCTTGTAGCTGTAATTTCTAATGGTACTGCCGTTTTAGGTTTAGGGAACATTGGCGCCGAAGCCTCAAAACCTGTAATGGAAGGCAAAGGTTTGTTGTTTAAAATTTTTGCAGATATTGATGTGTTTGACATTGAAGTTAATGCAGAAGATCCTGAACTTTTTATTCAAACGGTTAAGGCCATTGCGCCAACATTTGGAGGAATAAATTTAGAGGATATAAAAGCTCCTGAGTGTTTTGAAATAGAAACCAGACTAAAGGAGGAATTAAACATTCCAATTATGCACGACGACCAACACGGTACTGCAATTATTACGGGTGCTGCGTTAATTAATGCATTAGAATTGGTGAAAAAGAAAATAGAAGAGGTAAGAATTGTTTTTAATGGTGCAGGTGCATCTGCAATTTCATGTGCTAAATTATATTTGGCTTTAGGGGCAAATAAAGAAAATTTAATTATGTGCGATAGCACAGGTGTAATAAGAAAAGACCGAGCAGATTTAGACGCTCAAAAATCGGTTTTTGCTACACATCGCAATTTAAATAAACTTTCAGATGCATTAAAAGATGCTGATGTTTTTGTTGGACTTTCTAAAGGAAACATTGTGTCTAAAGAAATGATTCAATCAATGGCAGCTAAGCCAGTTGTTTTTGCACTGGCAAATCCAGCTCCCGAAATACCTTACGCCGATGCAATTGAGGCAAGAAAAGATATAATAATGGCTACCGGAAGAAGCGATCATCCTAATCAAGTAAATAACGTATTAGGCTTTCCGTTTATTTTTAGAGGAGCGTTAGATGTAAGAGCAACAACAATTAATGAAGCAATGAAATTGGCAGCAGTAAAGGCCATTGCCGCATTGGCAAAACAACCGGTTCCGGATGCAGTAAATTTAGCTTATGCAGAAAAAAATCTTTCATTTGGCCCACATTACATTATTCCAAAACCAATAGATTCCCGATTAATTTATGAAGTTGCACCGGCAGTTGCAAAAGCAGCAATTGAAAGTGGTGTGGCAAAAAAAATTATTACCGATTGGGATGCTTATGAAACCGAGCTAAGAAATAGGATGGGCTTAGATAATAAATTAATGAAAAATGTTGCTGCTAAAGCCCGTCAGAATCCACAAAGAGTAGTTTTTGCAGAAGCAGATCATTACAAAATTTTAAAGGCCGCATTTCAGGTTAAGGAAGATGGAATTGCTATTCCAATATTATTAGGTGATCCAGAAAAAATAAAAAGCTTAATCAAAGAATTTAATATCAATTTGGGCGATACACAAATAATTGATTGCCGTAGTGAAGCAGAGAAAGAAAGAAGGCACCGATATGGCGATTTGTTTTTTGACAAAAGAAAAAGACGAGGCTATACAAATTTTGAGGCAAGAAAAGCCATGCACGAGAGAAATTACTTTGGTGCAATGATGGTGGAAACTGGCGAGGCAGATGCATTAATATCCGGATTAACAAGAAAATACCCAGATACCATTAGACCGGCATTAGAGATTTTTGGAATAAAAGAAGGATTTACCAGAGGAGCCGGAATGTATTTAATGATGACCAAAAAGGGTCCCATCTTTTTTGCGGATACTACATTAAATATCTCTCCAACTACCGAAGAATTGGTGCAAATTACTTTGCTTACAGCAGAATCGGTAAGAAAGTTTAATATAACTCCAAGAATTGCAATGTTATCCTATTCAAATTTTGGATCAAGCGAAAACGCCAATACAAGAACCGTTAGAGATGCTGTGGCTTATCTACATAAACATCACCCCGATTTAATTGTGGATGGAGAGATGCAAGCAAATTTTGCTTTAAACAAGGAGTTATTGAGCGAGAAATTTCCTTTTTCTCCTTTGGCAAAAGAACGACCAAACACATTAATTTTTCCTAATTTAGAAAGTGGCAATATTGCGTATAAATTAATGCAGGAACTTGGAGGCTCAGAAGCTATAGGTCCAATTTTATTAGGATTAAAGAAGTCTGCTCATATTTTACAAATAGGAAGTAGTGTAAGAGAAATAGTAAACATGGTTACTATTGCTGTTGCCGATGCCATAGACAAAAAGGAAAATCATTAAGTTTTATTTCAAAGAAATAAGAATCTGTCCATTTGAGATTTCATACTTTATTATTCCCCAAGCAATTAGTTTGGCAAGGGTTTTAAATAAAGAGGTTCTGTTGGTAGAAATTTTCTTTTGAATAAAATTAATGGCTGACATAGGATAATTATCCAGTAATTCAAAAATCTTTTTTTCTTTTTCGGTATGAGTATAATATTCGGGCATATTTGAATTTGCATAGTGCCATACAGCTAAAATAAAACCTTTTGCCGGCAATGTTTCATCATTTTGTCTGATATAGGCTATCCAATTATTGCTTTCATCTAATGCATAATGTGGTAGTTTTTTTGAAGGTGGAACCCAAACTTCTAATATATTTTTACCATCTAAAGTGTGAGGAATTAGTGAGTATTCTATTTCAGGTTTAGAATACATATCGGCTGCAGCTTCTATCATATAAGCTTCTTCTTGAACATCAATGCCAAATACGTTTCCATTGTCTTTAATGCCTATTAATACTCTGCCACCAATTCCATTTGCAAATGCACAGAGTGTTTTTGCAATTTTTTTTGAATTGTCAATTCTCATTTTAAAATCTTGCTGCTGGTGTTCGCCTTGAGAAATTAATTCAGATATAATGCTTTTAACAATCATAACTCACTACTTATTTGCCAATGCAAAACTTAGAAAAAATTGTTCCAAGAATATCTCGGTCAATTTCTATCTGACCTGTAATTTGGCCAATATGATACAATGCTGTTCTAATATCTTGTGCTAAAAAATCTCCGGTAATGTTTGATTCAATTCCTACTAATGTTTTTTCCAGAGCAATTTCTGCATGTATCAATGCTTCGTAATGCCTAGAGTTAGAAACTATTAAATCGTTGTTTTCTATTGATCTATTTACAGTTAAATTAAGCAGTTTTTCTTCAATAAGATGTAGATTTTCTCCCGATTTGGCAGATATAAAGAGTGATTCAATATCCATTTCCTTAAATCTATTTTCAAGGGGTTTTAATTCTGAAACTAAATCTATTTTATTAACTATAACAATTATTTTTTTACCTATAAATTCGTTTCCAGAAAAAATTTCATTAAAATTTAGGTCTTCTATCTCAAGAGCTGAGCAGATGTATAGAACAACTTTTGCTTCTTTTATTTTTTCGAAGGTTTTACTAATGCCAATTTTTTCTATGGTATCATTTGTTTCTCTAATTCCTGCAGTATCAATGAACCTAAAAATATAACCCTTGATGTTTAAAACATCTTCTATACTGTCTCTAGTTGTTCCTGCAATTTCGCTAACAATGGCTCTTTCTTCTTTTAACAGTGAATTTAACAAAGTAGATTTACCAACATTTGGCCTTCCGGCAATGGCAACTGCAATGCCATTTTTTATAGTATTTCCTAAAGAAAAAGAATTTTTAAGTGCGATTACTAATTTTAGTAGTTTGTTTACCAATGCAGTTAAATCATCTCTCTTTGCAAAGGAAACATCTTCCTCTGCAAAGTCTAGTTCTAATTCAATTAGGGAAGCAAAGTTTATTAATTCGTTTCTTAGGGTTTTAAGTTCGGCAGCAAAACCTCCTCTTAATTGACTGAAAGCTAAATTATGAGCACTTTCAGATTCGGCAGCAATTACATCAGCTACAGCTTCGGCCTGTGAAAGATCTAATTTACCATTTAAAAACGCTCTTAATGTAAATTCTCCGGGGTTCGCCAATCTACATCCGTTAGCACAAAACAATTGAACAATTTTACTTTGAATATACAAAGATCCATGACAACTTATTTCTAGAGTATCCTCTCCTGTATAGCTGTGTGGAGATATAAATTTGCTAATTAAAACTTCATCAATAATTTTATTTTCATGTTTTAATGTGCCAAAAGAAATGGTATGAGTTTTTTTATTAAGTAAATTTTTCTTTCCATTTTTTCCTTCAAAAAAGTTATTGGCAATTTCAAAACAACCTTGCCCAGATATTCTTATTACTGCAATTGCACCAACCCCCGAAGCTGTAGCAGGTGCGATAATTATTTCGTTAAAAATAGATTTATAGGATTCCAAGGGTTTAAATTAATTTACAGGCAAAGATAAAATATAAATCATTTTTATTTCTAAATGATTTCTGCAGACAGCTCAGGCACTTCTTTTTCTTTTAACAATAATGTTAAACAGCGCCTTAAAAAAGAATTTGGTATCGGTGGTATAAGGATATTTATTTTTTATGATCAAATATTCTCGTTCAGATTGAAGAACTTCTTCTACAGATCCTTTTCTATCAAGTGAAACATAGGGCGGTATGCATCCTGGTTTTTGTTTAGACCTAAGTTCCTGCAAGTCTTTTGGAATATCATTAAAATATCTTTCGCTTATAGGGCGAACACCTACCAACTTCATTTCACCTTTTATTACATTTATCAATTGCGGTAACTCATCAATCCAAAATTTTCTTAATGTGGCACCCCATGGTGTTAGCCTAAAATCATTTTTTGGTTTACCACTTTCTGCGTATCCATGCAATGAAAGAATATGATCTTGTAAATATTCAGAATAAGGATGCATTGTTCTAAATTTATATACTTTAATTATTTTTCCGTTTTTTCCCATCCGTTTCATTTTAAATAAAGGGCCATAGGAAGGCTCCGGATTATAATCAGGAAGTTTTTCTTTTTTTACAACGCAATATAAATAGCCATTAAAAGAACTGTAATCAACAATTTTAAAACCACAGCTTACTAATCTGCCCAAAACTTCAGCTTTGGATAGTAGTCTAATTTTTCCTCTTGTAATAAAAAAGTAGATTTTTTTAAGACCCCAAACTTTTGGTGCTACCCGAAAAAATAAAAATTCAAAAATAAAATATAGATTCTTAATAATGGGAATATTTCCTATTTTTTGCCTTTCTTTTCTGGCAACAATAGTTTCGAATCTACATATAAAGATTCCTCCTGTATTTAATTTTTCATTTACTGCTTCAAAAAATTTGTTTATAAATCTAAATTCATTTACAGGTCTTAGATTTACTATTGCATTAATTGCAGTATTGTTGCTTTGGATATTAAATGGATTGGTAGTATTCACTACAAGCGTGTTTGGCGAATCTAAATCTATATAATTATTGATGTAGTTAAAGGAGCTTGTTCCAACAATTTTGAGCAAATTACTTTTCATTTTTAAATGCTTTTAAATGAATTAAAATAAAGCTAAATAGTATGCCAACAATATTAAATAGCATATCCAAGTAATTGTACGTTCTGTATGGAATTAGGTTCTGAATTAATTCAAATAAAATAGCAATTCCAAACCCTAAAAATAGCCATACAAATTTATTAATTTTAAAGTTTAAAGTTTTGTAGAAAAAGAACCAAGGTGCAAAAATCAGGATATGAAATAAGTAATCTAACCTTAAACTAAAAACGTAAGTATGGTTTATGGTAGATTCTTTATTGTTTATGGGTAATACAATTCCAAGAAAAATAATAAACAGGTAAACGAATAAGTAGGTACGCTTAAGATTTGTTTTTTGTAACAAAGAGGTATTGTTTTATTTTATTTTTTATGTTCTGACGCACAAATTCACTTACCCAAACGTACTTGTTGTTTGTCCATCTTTGTGGGTGGAAATTAAAAAGTGCTATTGGGGGAAACTTGTTTTCTTGTATGGATTTTATAATTTGATCTGTTGAATTATATTCAGGCCATTTCTTTGTTGTTTTTACTTTATCTCTAACGCTTACTTTAAATCCATCCCATCGTCTTCCTGTATCGGTTAAATAAAATACTTTGTCAAAATCAAAGTCAAAATAGGGTTCTATATCAATTCCAAAATCTTTGTAGTTGTAATGATTCCAGATAGATTTATTGTCAAATTTACTCCTAGGACTTCCATGCATACAAATGCTTGTAATAGATGTTATTTCTCGGAGAGTTTTTAAGTGGTTTTTAAAATATGCAAGGGCTTTTTCTGGATCTCCATTTGCAAAATCCATGTCTTCGTAATGGTATCCTATTTCGTGTCCCATATTTGCAATTTCAAGAATAACATCTTTATCAAAACTTTCGGGAACCATTCTAAAATAATACGTTCCAACAATTCCCATTTTATGTTGAATTTGAGCAAACTTTAAGGAGTTTAATTTTAAATCATCAACATCATGACGCAAGAAAATCTTTTTTTGGCTCAAATCTTTTGGATAATTTGATACAAGGTCAAATGAAAAATTTTTTTCTTGAAATGTTTCTAAGAGTTTTTGGTAGGTGTTTAAGGTAAAATCCATTACAAATTAAATATTTCAATAAGATGATTTACTATTCGTTCAGATGCTTTCCCATCCCAAAGAGGCGGTATACTTCCTGCTTTCCAAACGCCGGAATGTAGATTTTCGAATGCAGTTTTTAATTTTTCTGTATCCAAACCAACCAAAACATTTGTGCCAATGCTACATGTTTCTGGCCTTTCTGTAGAATTTCTTAGTGTAATGCAAGGCACATTAAGTACGGTAGTTTCTTCTGTTACCCCGCCAGAGTCAGTTATTACAGCCATTGAGTTTTGTACTAAAAAATTAAATTCAAAATAACTTAGCGGATCAATAACAAATAGGTTGCTGAAAGAAAAATTAAGTTTTTCAATTATTTTTTTTGTCCTTGGATGGGCAGGAAATACAATAGGAATTTGCGATGAAAATTTAATTAGGTTTTGAATTAAAGTAGCGAAAAGAGATTCCTCATCTACGTTTGATGGACGGTGCAAGGTAAGCACTATGTATTTTTTTTTATGGAGAGGAAGTGTTGTAAAAATTTGTGGAGGAAAAAAATTAGTGGTATTTGCAAGCAATGTATCAATCATTGTGTTTCCAACAAAGTAAATTTTGCTTTTGGCGATACCCTCATTTTTTAAATTTTCGTTTGCAATTTCAGAGGTAGTAAAAAAGAAATCAGAAATAGAATCAGTTACCATTCTATTTATTTCCTCGGGCATTGTGCTATCTCCGGAACGAATTCCACCTTCTACGTGTGCAACTCTAATGTTCATTTTTTTTGCAACAATGCTACAAGCCATAGTAGAATTTACGTCGCCAACAACTAAGCATAAATCAGATTTTTCTTTTTCCAGAATTTCTTCGTATTTTATCATTATGCCGGCAGTTTGTTGAGCTTGAGAGCCACTACCAACATTTAAATTGTAGTGTGGTGCCGGAATTTGTAGTTGCTCAAAAAAATTGTCCGACATGTTTTTGTCGTAGTGTTGTCCGGTATGAATTAATCTAAAATTAATATTTTTCCCCTTTGATTGGGCCTCTTTAATTGATTTTATGATGGGCGAAATCTTCATAAAATTTGGCCTAGCCCCTGCAATAATATCTACCAGCATTTAATTGAATTTTTTAAAATCAAATTTAGTTTTTTCGATTGATTTAGTAATAAAAAAATTGGAAATAAGGTCATAAAAAAATTCTGTAACATTAATTTTATCGTTAAGCATAGCGTTTCTTTTTACTTGCCATTCTTTTTTTAAATCCTTATTTGATAGCATTTCATTTAACTTATGTTTTAAGTTTTCAAATTCTGTTGGCAAAAAAGCATAGGTTAAGTGGTACTTCTTTTCCTCTTCTTCTAGGTAGGAGATTTTTCCGGCAAAACTATTGCAACGCAACGAGGGTGTACCAAGCACTGCTGCTTCTGAAGTCATGGTTTGACTATCGCCAATAAGCAGTGTGGCAAAGTAGAGCAGTGAATGTGCTTTTTCTGGAGAAACTTTTAATTGAAAAATTTTAAATTCTTCATCAATATCTCTTTCGGTTGTAATAAATACCTTTCCATATTTTGTAAGTGTGTTTACTAAATATCTTTTTTGTTCTATATTTAAACCCGATATTCCAATATCATGATGGGCTTTAAAGGCATTGAAACGTAAAATAAAATAGGGTTCATCTATTTTTACTCCAATATCGTTTAGTATTTCTTGGTTGGGTGTAAATACTTTTGGGTGCAAATAAGCAAGTTCATGGTAACCGGGATAGGTAATATGGTTAGATTTTAACCTTTCGTAATTTAAAACATCTGGCGATACTAAATAGTCTGCAAATGGGTGTCCAAACTTTGACATTAATGGCTGAACGGAGCTATCATCGTCATCAAATACAAAGGAGGTAATTTTACTAAATTTAGAGATGTGTGCAATAGTTATACTAGTACCAATAGCAATGTCTATTTTATTTTTTCTTGCAATTTTATAAAGTGTAATTCCAAATTTTATCTGGTCAAAAAATTTACCTAAAATTCCATCAGATTTTTTTCCTATTACAATGTATGGTATTCTATATTTTTCTAACAATATTTTTGCAATGGAAATGTCTTTAATTGTAACCAGTACAAAGTGACCATTATTAATAAGTTTAAAATACAGGTTTCTAAATAAATGTACGTGAGCGGGGTGACCAATATCAATTAAAATTCTCATTTTTTTAGTTTAGCTAGTATTTTTAGACCAAGTTTTCCAATTTTATACAACAGTGGATTTAATACCTTTATATATCTACCGTGCTCTACCAATTGGCCACCATACTCCATTTTATATTTTCTAACGCCATAATCATTTTCCATTTTTCCTGCACCCATAAAGTCAATACAAATTAAGTTTTGTTCTTTAGCAAATTCAATTGCAGCAAGTATTGCCAAATGTGTGGGGAATATTTTTTTATGGTATTCTCTTAGGCCACAATAATAAAACGTATACAGTGATTTGTTATTTAAATACGGACAAAATGCACCTCCAATTATTTTATTTTTATGCTTTACTACCGTTAAAACCATCGTATTTGATTGCAACAACTCAATAAAAAAATTTATTTTTGGAAGTGGTAATTTTACTTTGTTGATGTACAAATCGTGCAAAATAGTGTAAACACCTTTTAAGTCATCAATACTTTTGGATACAAAATATTCGCAGCCTTCTTCTATAGATAATTTAATTTCTCTTCTCCTGTTGTATTTAAACTGAGAAATAACTTGATGAACAGTTAAATCTGATATATTTAACTGAACATTCACATAAGGTTCGTAAGCAAAGCCGTTGTTTAGATAAATAGTATTAAAATTACTGTAATCAAAATAATTTCTAAATTCAATGTATATGCATTCTTTTTTTAGATGATTACAAATCCCTTTTAACAAAAAGTCTAATTCACCAGCAGAAGTAGATTCTAATAAAATGGGTCCTCCATAGATTATTGCACGCTTTGAAAACTTTGCTTTAATTCCATTTTCTTTTAATATACTTACAAGGCATAGTGCCTTGGTTTCATTTTTTTCTTCAACAGAAAAAATATACCCTTTGTATTGGTGGCTATTATTTAGTGAATTAAAAAAATTGCAGGAGTGGAATGGATTCCCAAATTTACTTTTTTCAAGAAAATGGCTCCATTCGTCACTGCTTATATCGTTAATTTTTAATTGCATTTTTATTTTAAGCGTTATCAATAAATTTTCTGAACCAAAGTTCTAAGTGAATCCATTTCCAAATTTCTTTGGCAATAGAAATCTCATTATTTAAGTGTTTTTTATATTTTATTTTTGCTTTTTCTGGATCAACTATCCCACGATTTTTAAAACTTTCGCTCGAAATTATTTCTCCTATTTTATTTTGCCATTCTGGGGTTCTGAACCAATAATCTTGTGGTGTGTCAAATCCATTTTTGTCTACTCTCATTCTAATTTTTTCATCCAATACACCTTTCATAGATTCTCGTAAAATGTGTTTAGTCATTCCATTTTTTATTATGAGATTAGAATTTGTTGCCAAAGATTTTTCTACAAGTTGATAATCTAAATACGGAACTCTTGCCTCAATAGAAAAATACATAGAATTTCTATCTTCCCATTTTAAAAGATGTTCTAATTTATAGTTGAAATGATTTATAAGAGATTCCTTTAAACTGCCGGATCCGTAAAGGCTATCGGCAATTACCCCATTGTGTTTGTGATTTTTTACAAAAGTCTCGTTAAGATAACCAACATTGGAAACCTTTGCTTTTGTTCTGAGATTTTTTGGGAGTAAAAAAAACAGAAAAGTTTTAATGCCAAATAAAGAACGATGAATTTTTAGATAGAAAAAAATCTCTTTTACAAGTGTCCATAATTTTAATTTTAACAAAAGATCTTTAAAATAAAACCCAAAAAAATAATGATATCCCGCAAGGTATTCATCTGCACCTTGCCCGTCTATGGTTACTACCACATTGTTCTTAGCCAATTCCATAACTTTAAATTGGGCATAGGGTCCGGTTGATGGCAGTGGTTCTGCATGACACGTTACAAATTTATCTAAATCGTTCAGTAACGATAGGTAGGTTGGCGTTACAAAATTTCTTTTGCCGGGTTTGTCCTTGTATAAATCTATAAAGTTCTTTTCATTTCCGGAAAAAGAATCGTCAAAAACGGATGAAAATGTTTGTAAATCTTTGTGCTGAAATTCATCAATTATTAGACTTGAAATTGTTGATGAATCTAATCCTCCGCTAAGGCATACTCCTACGGGAACGTCGCTCCTTAGTCTTAATTTTATTGCTCTTTTTAATTCTTCTTTAAATTCAGAAGCATTTTTAAATCCTGTAGTATTTTTAACTTTATTTTCTAAGTTGTACCATTCTACAGGGGAAATTTCTTGGTTTGTATTGTTTAAATCTATAGTAATTTTGTGACCATGATTTAATTTTAGAATTCCATTAAAAAAGGTACTTGTACTTTGGTCTGTTTTATTAAAAACCATGTAGTCAAATATGGCATCGTAATTGGCTGTTGGTTTTGTGGGAATAACACTCAATAAAGCCGGTATTTCCGAGGAAAAATAAAACGAATTTTGGTTGTAATAATAATAAAAAGGTTTAATGCCAAATCTATCTCTAGAAATAAATACTGTGTTTAATAGGCTGTCATAAACAACCATTGCCCACATACCATTTAATTTGTTTAGTGCTTCCTCTCCGTAAAAAATATAGGCATTAAGCAGTACTTCTGTATCTGTTTTGGTATTGAATTTAATTCCTTTGCTTTCTAGTTCATTTCTTAACTCTAAGTAATTAAATATCTCTCCATTAAATACCATAGTGTATCTTCCATCGGCACTTTTAAATGGCTGATGACCGGCAGCAGATAAGTCAATAATACTTAATCTAACAAATCCAAATCCAATATTTTTATTCAAAAAAACACCTTGGTCATCAGGGCCGCGGTGTTTAATCAGCTTCATCATTTTTAATAAATCAGCTTCATTTACGTTTGTGTGATTAAAATTAATTATGCCATTTATTCCGCACATATTACAATTGTTTTTTGTACACGTTTATAATTTTTTGTGCAATATCTTTTGAATCTAATGCTAACTCAACAATTCTCTTCTTTCCTTGAGGCTCAGATAAATTTAAAGAGTACATTATTGCATTTTCTATTGCTACCGAGAATTGGGAAACGTCAAAAGTGGATAAATAATAACCTGGGGTATTGCCAAATAACCATTTAATATCTCCTACATTTGTTGCTACTATTGGGCAATTACAACTCATGGCCTCTTTAATAACATTAGGAGAACCCTCGTGATAGGAGGGGAGCAAAAGTACATTTGCTGCAGAGTAATAAAATTTTAAATTTACCGTAGGCTGATTGTTTACAACATGTAAATGTAAATTTTTGAATTTATTTTTTAATAGTTCCACAGCATCAAATGCTAGTTTATAGTTTTTTTCTGGTCTATTAGAGTCACCTAAAAACAACAAATTGATGTGTTCATTTATCCAATTTATTTTTTCTAGAGCTATGCTTTTTTCAACGGGATAAAATAAATCAAAATCTACTCCATTAGGAATTACCTGAATTTTATTTTCTGCAAAGTTTAATTGAGATTTCATCTCTGCTGATTTAACAATAATATAGTTATAAAACCTAGAAGCAATTTGATTAATAAAAATAAATATTTTGCCAGAGGAAGTGCTTTTTCCGGAATAATCTCGTGAACCTAAAATATCATCTCCCATGAGCGAAACAATTAATTTTTCGTTTCTCTTTGCCAATAAACTAACAATTCCGCAAAGTCCATAGTGGGCATGAATAACATCAAATTTATTTTTACTTAAAAAGGATCGTAGCGTAAAAACATTTTTAACATAGCCCAGTAAGCCCTTTCCTTTTAGCGAGAAATATTGAATAGTTAATCCTTCTTTTTTTAAACTCTCACCTTGTCTATATACAATTGTGTTAATTCTGTTTTTTTTATTTCCACTACTTACAAACAGTACTTTCATCAATCTTGGAATTTATTAATAATGTGTTGTATGCGTAATGAATAACATTCAATTTGATTAAAATCTCCTTCTTCAAATTTCCATTTGTTATCTATGTTTCTGTACCTCCCAATTTTTCCTTCTACCATCATTTGAAAAGAATCGCTTTGACCAAAAATACATTGCATTTCATTCACAAAAAACAATTCACCAACCTGAAAAATATCAATGGCCTGACTAAAGAATTTGTGTGTATCTGTAATTTTTTTTACAAAATCAAAAAGTTCAATAGGTGGGGTATCGTAATTTTTTAACAGTGAGCCACTGGCTTTTTCTCCTAGTTTTAATTTTTTATGTGCAAAAAAAGAATCGCCAATTCTAACAACTCTCCATTCAAATTCATGCGGAATATATTCTTGAAAAATTAAAAAATCTTTTTGAACATCATTGTTTATTGATTTATAAAAATCAAGTTTTTTAAAAATTTTACTTGGGTTTAAAATGTAATAACTTCCGCGTTTTAAGATTCCTCCCTTAGAAAAATTAGGACCTGTAGATTTTGTTGCACCTTTTCCCGAAAAAACATTTTGTATATAAATTTTTGCATCGGCTTGTGTTTTTAATACTACAACACCTCTGCCAGATGCTCCAATATTTGTTTTAGCTACTATTGGAAATTTTAAATATTGAAGGTCATTTAATGCTTCATTTTTAAAATAGTACACATTTGTTTTTGGATGATTAATAGAATTTGCTTTTAAAAAATAAGACAAAAACCTTTTGTTCTCGTAAATAAAAACTTCATTCTCGCTGGGGTAAATCTTATAGTTTAAAATCTTACCCAAAATATAAATTCGTTCGTCGTACAATTGTTTGAGTGCAGAGGTAAACGCACCCGGTTTGCTTAGTAGATAATCAAACGGTTTTGCTTGAATTTCTTCTAACCAATTGTTCTTGGTTAAATCTATAGTTCTGAAAGAAACTTCATTTGAATATAGAACGCAAGCCTTTTCCCAAAGTAAATGGTCGTCGTTCAATTCATTTTTTAAAATTACTACTTTAACTTTTTCCATATTTAATTTTAATAAACAAATTCTCTACTTGAATGTATGGAAATATATTTTGGTATGCCTTAATTTTAAATTTCATTTTAAGTAAAGTTAAAAATCTATTGTTTTTTACACTACCATGCCCTATTCTATCAAACCTATCTGCAAAAGTATTTTTTTCAAAGTGCTTTAGCACTATTGTTGTGGCATCATAACCTACCTGGATGGCTGTTTTATGGGCGTGGTCATTATAATCGCCGTGAGGCCAGCAGCAATATTGTACATTTTTAGAAAGTTTTTGCTCAATTATTTTTTTTGACTCTGCCAATTCCATTTTAACCCTTTCTTCTAATTCAACGTCTGTTTCTGTTTTTTCTATTAAAGAATTGGACTCTAAATATTTTTTGTAAATTGGATTTACTATTTCCAAACATTCTTGTTTAGAATATTGCTCCCAATTGTAATTTTTTAAAGCAGTTACACATTCTTCCTCAAAGCTTTTTGAAATAAATATTCTCTTTGCAATTACTGCAGATTTCTCCTCAAAAAATGGGGTGCCATAAGGAATTAAATTTTTAAAATTTGAATCCGAAATATAATTTGGTTTTTTTTGAGGATATAAATTGGCAATAGGATATAAATAATTTGATTTAGGGTGGTGGAACTCCCGTATTTTAGTGCTTACAAAATATTTTGTGTGGCTAAGCGTGTGCGATTGAATGTCTACTAAGCCTGAGTCCTGCATTAACTTTAATTCTGCCCAAGAGCAGAATCCCAATTCCTCCAGCTCATTATTTTCCTTTTTATTTATTTGGTCTATTGTTTTTCTTGGTATTTCAATTTCCGGAATAAATTCAGGGTTTACATAGATAGTAGCTTTTACAGAGTATTTTTTTAATAACGGAAATACATGAACGTAATTGTCTAAACAGCCATCGTCGAAATTTAAACAAATGTATTTTTTATTTGATTCTTGATTTTTTAATTTAAAATACTCCTCTAAAAAAATAAAGATGTAGTCTTTTTTCTTTAACCAAACTATTAAATCTTCAAAATATTTTTGCTCAAGTGTAAGATAAGACTTATACCATTTTTTGTTTTTTTTAGGTGCAACAGAATGGTAGTATACGATTGGAATATTGCTCATGACTATATATGAAAATCAATTACTATATTTTTTTTTTTGTGCAAACAGTAATCAACTATTTCTTTTGAATATTCTCCAAACAGAGGACCATTGTTCATTTGCAAAAAATTTATTTCTATGTTTTTACAATTTATTTCTAATAGTTTAACTTCATTGTTTTCTGTTACGCAAAAATCAAATCCTAACAATCTATGATAATAATAGGAGGGTGCAATTTTTTTTGCATATTCTTCAATTTTATCATAAAAAGGAACCTTGGTTAAAAATAGATCCGAAAATTCATTGTGGCTATTCTTTACTCTTCCATATTTGTTGCAAATAAAATTATTAAGCAATCCGTCTTTATTTATACCAATTGTTAATCCACCTGCAGCCTGATTGTCTACCAATTGACCTTTTTGACCAAATCTTAATACACAACTTAATACATGAACGTTTTCATTTACAACAGATCTGTAGGTATAAACTCTTAATGTATTAACGCTGCTTTTATTGAATGCAGAAAACCATGCATGTTGGTTAATTTTTTCCTGGATAATAAAATTAGGATATTTAGAGTGAAGTGTTTCAAAACTAATTTCTTGGTTGTCTTTGGTAGAATCTTTTATGAGAAGTTTATTGCCATTTCTAGAGATAAAAAAAACATCTTGCCCACCGCTGGTTTCTACAGCAGATTTAAAAATATAAGAAGCATTTTCTTGTAAATGCACTGCTACATTTTTGGTATTTATTTCACAATTGTATTCCGAATTAAAAATAGTTTTGTTAATGCTTCTTACTATAGTTTTTGGAAAGATATCAGAAACATCTGTTAAAAATCGCTGATAAAAATTCTTATCAGAATAGGCAAGTGCAAAAGATTTATTGTTTAATGTAGGTTCTATTTTGGTATAGTATAAGTCTTCTGGGGTGTAGTTATATTGCTCAATACCGCTTATTTTAGAATAGTATTTTAGGTAGTAAAGTTCAACCTTTTTAGAAAGGGGTTTCCAAAGGGAAAAGTATTTTTCTTGCACTTGCTTTTGGATGGAATAATCTCCATTGGCCAAAATTATTTTCTTCCATTTTTTTTGGCAAGCAAGTTTAATTTTTTTCGTAAGATAGGAATTGATAAAAAGTTTAATCATTTAAGTGCTAAATTTATTCTATAAATTCATTCATTTCATTTAACATGAATTCGGTTTCTATTATTAATGGTGCAATAAGAGTGTTATTTTTTAGCATTTCTAATTTAATAGGTAAATTAAGAGAGTATAGTTTATTATTTATATCATTATTTTTAGCTGAAATGTAAGAATTGTTTTTTTGTCCAAACAGCAGTTTATTATAAGCAATTAAACCTAGTACAGACTTTAGAATCCCAATAAGTGTAAATTTTAAAGGAACTTTATTTTTTAATTTATAGCCATAATCAGTTTCAATTTCAGAAGAGTCTTTATTTGTTTTTTCAATCATTTTCTTTTCAAATTCATGATGCCGTCCTAAAAAAGGGATAGAATTATACGCCGTTTTTGAAATTGTGTTTTCAGTAAAGGGACTAATAAAAAATGCCAATTGATTTTCTATGTTGTTTCGTAATGTTCTATTTGAATTGTTGAGAATTTCATTTTGGATTTTTTTTATTTCACCAAAACTTATTTTGCCTGCAGAATCAAATTTAAAAAAGTTGTTGAGTTTTTTTTCTATTTGCTCAATAATTTTTTCTTTTTCAGAATTATTGTCAAAACAATTTCCGGAGTGTTTTATTATTAGCTCTCCTTCTATCCATTGTTTTAATGAATAATTGGTGTGCAATATGTAATCAGAATTTCTATATTGCTCTCCTCCAATACCGCTAAATCCAATTTTATGAGAGGAATATAACTCAGAAACATATTCCCTGCTTTTGGTTTCCTCTGTCCAAATTTGGTAAATCCTAATTAATCCGTCATTAAAGTAAAAATTATCTCTTGTGTTTACCTTCTTCTGTTTTTGCTGTGGATGAATTAATGTTAGTCCAATTTTTTGTGTAAGTGCATTTGCAATTTTTAATTGAATTGACGCTAAATTTTTTTCATTGATGAATGGTGAAACTTTTAATTTATTTTTATTTAATGTAAGCAAAAGTAACCTACTGTCAAACCCTCCTGTAATTCCTGAAAGTGCCCCAAATTCATTAATAACATTGGAAAAATCGTTAAAAAACAAATTTAAATTTGCCAATTGATTGTTTACCTCCTCGTTAAATGTTTGAGAAATATTTTCTGTTGATTTAATTTCTGAACTTCTATTTTTTTGTTTATTTATTCCGGGTAGGCACTCCTGTAATTTTGATTCGAATCTAAAAATTCCTTCTATTATTGTTTCAGGTCCAATTAACCCTCCGGTTGTGAAAGTTTCTATTAATGCAGATTTATTTATTTTATTTTTTTTGCCTAATGATTCCTTTTTCCCTACAATACAGGCTAAAAAGGATGAACTAATAATTTGTGTTTCGGGATTAAAAAAAATGGATTGAGCACAAGTTGGATCAATAATAAATTCTAGTTTTTTATTGTTCCAAAATAATAAAAAATAATTTCCGCATAAATTAGATGTATTTAAATCGCCATCTATTAAATCTGAAAGAATTTGATTCAACCCAGCTTCATACGATAGATTTTTATAGAAACACGTTCCTATTGAAATTAAAGTACAGTTTTGTTTGTGCAGAATATTTTGTACTTGTATTAATTGTTTAGGAAATACAATTATTTTTTTCCCGTCTAAAATTAATTCTGCTGGAGGTAAATTAAATCCTTTGTTTCTAAAAATTTTAAAAACAGATTCTGGAATATCTTCATTAATAGGAGAAATATATATGGCCCCCATTTTAAATTAAGTTAGTGTATAGTTTAAAATATTTCTCACAAACTTTTCCAATTTCAAAATTTTCGGTTATTTTATTTTTTGATGCCAGGCCCAACTGCTTTAAAGCATTAGAATTAAAAAAGAAAAATTCAATTTTGTGTATTAATTCCCTTTTATTTTCATGTTCAATTAAAAAACCATTTTTACCTTCTTCCACTAACTCTAAATTGCCGCCAGTTTTTGTGCAAATTACAGGAAGACCTGCAGCCATATATTCCATAATTGAATTTGATAGCCCTTCGGAATGGTTTTCTTTACTGAGTAAAACGCCAATATCAAAATATATCAAGTATTCTTCTGGTTTTTCAACTTTGCCTGTAAATGTAAAATATGATTTAAATTTTTCTGGAATTGAATCAATAATGCTTTGTTTTTCTTTGCCATCACCTATAAAAGTAAAATTTATGTAAAATCCTTTTGTTAAAATCTCAATTCCAGCTAAAATCAAGGTATTAAAATCCTTAGGTTCAGAGAAACTTGCTACCATACCAATTTGTAAACGGCCACTAATTTTTGATGAGGGTGGTTTGTAAAATCTTTTTAGGTCTATGCCATTTTCAATTACCACATATTTTTTTTTGTTTGCATATGAAATACTCATTAAACCTGCTTTACTGTTTGCTACCACTTTATTAGATAGCATTCTTCCGAATCGTGCCACCCAGTATTTTTTGCTTAGTATGCTAAATTTTTTTGAATACCTCAAAGAGCCATCTACTACTTTAATATGTTTAAAATAGAAGAGTTTTGCCAATAAGAACAATAGAGCTGTGCCGCTTTCCCAATTGTGAACAACATCTATTTTTTTTTGAGAGCAATAAGTGTAAACGTATTTAATAAATTCTATTGAGTTTAATCGCTTTTCTGGAATATTAAATTCGATGTTTGAAAAACTAGAAATATCATATTCAACAATTGGTTCTCTTAATAGTACTGATAATTGAATAGGAAAATGATTTGCATTGAAATATTGTAGCATCTCGTGAATTTGCCTTTCTTTTCCACCCCTGCCCAAATTGTTTGATATAATAAGAACTGATAGCATATTTATTTTGAATTCAATTTGCTAATAATTTCCTTTTTTCTAAGTTCTAAATCTTTTTCATATACTTGAATTGATTTTTTTAAGGAAGAAATTTTGTATTCCTCCAGTGTTTTTATAACTCTTGCAGGTGAACCTACCGCAACACTATTGTCAGGTATATCTTTTGTTACTAAACTTCTTGCTCCAATTACAACGTTATTGCCAATGCTTACTCCATACATTATCATGGCATCTTCGCCAATAAATACATTATTTCCAATTTTAATTTTTCCAAATACATTCATTCCTATGTGTTCCTTCCTAAACAACGCTACCCCTCCATCGTGAGTTTGAAATTTTACACCAGGAGTTATGGTAACATCATCGCCAATTTCAATTAAAAAGGATTCGCTTCCAAAAGAAATATTTTTACCTGCAAACCTTCTATTTTTGCCAAGCTTAAATCCATAAAGTTCAGAAAATACTCCTCCAACAGTTCTAGAAAATGCCATATATACTCTATGTTTAAAGAAGTTTTTTTGCAATTTTAAACATTTATTTTCTGTTTTTAATTAGTTGATATAAAAAAATACTGCATTGTTTCCCTAAAACTAAATAATCGAAATTTTCTTTACAAATTTTTTTCCCCTGTTCTCCTACTAATTTAGCAAATTCTGGATTAACCGCTACATATTGCATGTTTTCTGCAAACTCAAGAACATTATTTGGCGAGCAAATAAATGCTGATTCCTTGTGTGTTAAATAATTTTTTAATTCTCCAACATGGCATGTAATTACAGGATTTCCTGATGCTAAGTATTCTCCTAATTTGTGCGGAAACCTTGCTTCATCTTGCACGGTAGAAAAAAGTGGTATTAGTAAAGCAGTAGAATTTTTATAATATTCATATAACTCATACTCACCCAAATTTTGTTCATGAAAAATTGAGGTATTCTTTGGTGAATTCTGAATTAGAAGTTTAATTTTTTTAACTTCTTCGTACGAACCATTTGATACTAAAATTAAAGTTGCGTTGGGAATATTTACTTTTTCAAATGCCTTAATGGTAAACTCAATTGTTTTTGGATACCCTGCTGCCCCGCAAAATACATAGTTAATACCCTTAACAGAATTAGCCTCGATTTTGTCAAATTTTTTGCCGTCCACCAATACGGGGAAGTAAAAATAAGGAAGTTTAAAGTCTTTAAAATGTTCAATTAGCTGGTGGCTAATTGGGAAATAGGCATCAAAAAAATAAAGACCAAATTTATTAAATAGTGTATCGTTTATTCTTTTAAAAAATCTAATGTTTGTTCTGCTTTTATAAATTTCTACCAAACTTAATACACTTTTAAATTTTAATATTTTTGAAGTAAGAAAAATTACCACTGCATACCAAAAAATATTAGTATTTGAAATTAATACCGCATCAATTTTTTGTTTTTTATTTAATTTTATTAATTCAAAAAGTTCAAAAAAGATGGATATTTTTTTTTGAATATTCCGTTTAAAGAAATTTTCTTCCCTATATGGTGAGAAAATATATTTAAAATAGATTCCCTCAAATGTACCTTCTTTGGGAATATTACTTTCCTTTTGGTGAACAGAACCGGAGCACAGAATTGTAATATCCCATTCATTCTCATTTAATCCTTTAGATACTAATAACTGCCTTTGTATGGCAGCTAAACCCTTTGGGAAACCAGAAACCCCTAAATACACCAAATGGTTTTTTTTATTCATTTTGTTGTTTAATTACTTTACATGGATTTCCTGCTGCAATGCAATTTGGCGGTATGTTGCTTGTAACAACGCTGCCGGCACCAATTACTGAGTTTTTGCCAATTGTTACTCCCTTTAATACAATTGCGCCATAGCCCAACCAAACATTTTCTTCTATTACTATAGGTTTTGCTGGACCTACTCTAGTATCATTCATGTGCCAATCGCCATCTGTTATTAATGTATTTGCACCGCATTTAACGTTGTCTTTAATTGTAATTGAACTAAAACATCCTATAGAAGTTCCACTAAACCCGCAATTGTTGCCTATTGTAAGTTGTGCATTTTTAGTATGCGTAGATACAATACACTTGTGGTTTATTCCAATTAAATTTGAAGTGGACCTGGATCTAAATCTGCAGTCGTCTCCAATTTTTATTATGGATTTAGGACTTTTGTAAAATTTTATATGACCAAAAAATAAATTGTTTTTACCAATTTTTATTTTTTTTAAATAACAAAAAAAGAGAAGCCAAAATTTTATACTACCATCAAGTATTTTATAAAAATGTTGGTCAACTTTGTTTAATATTTTATTGATTATCTCCAAATTAGTTTTTTGTTTGAATTTTGTGAACCTAAAATAAATAACATTACAAATGGAATGGATAAAATAAAAACTTGGCTGGATAAAGATAGTTGAATGCCAATGAAAATGCCAATTAACATAGTCTGTAAAATTTTATATTTTTGAGAAAGGAATTTTAATCCTTGGTAAAAATATAGTAAATAATACAGACCAAAAAAGAACCCATAAGTAGAGAATAAACCAATAAAACCGTAAGAATAACTGCCATCCTTATTCATTTCTCCTGTTGCCTTCTCGCTGGTTCCATAAATTATTCCTCTTCCAAAAATGGGATGCTCAAAAAACAATTTCACCGAAGTAAAAAATGCATAAAACCTTCCTGATTTAGCTTCACTACGCCCCACATTATTATCCGCGGCAACTTTTTGGTCCATGTATTGGCTTTCTACTTTTTCTTTTAAAAAATCTGTGCTTTCATATATAGTTATTGATACAAAAAGAAATAGTAATAGACCCGTTATTTTTAGAGCAGGATTTTGCTTGGAGCTTAATAAATAAAACATCAAAATAACAAAAATAACAAAATAGGCTGTAGTAGATAATGTAGACAAAGTACAGAGCAAGAAAACTTTATTTTTTTTGTCAAATAATTTGCCTGTTAGGAAATAATTAATAACAAAGGAAAAACACAAAAAAACTCCGTAAGCTCCCGGTTCATGAAATATTCCTGAGTTTCTGTAAATTTCAAGGGTATTGTTGTAGACACTATCTCCCCAAGCAGCCGTATAAATTAGCAATGATCTTGGAACTGCCGCCCAACTATAGGGCATTACCAATACAATTAGTTTTTGTAAAAACTCATCAAACGTTGGGATAAAGCATTGCATTAACCAAATAATAAAAGTATAGATGGCAATAAAATACATTACTTTAATAAA
>CAIMMJ010000161.1 GCA_903842515.1 uncultured Bacteroidota bacterium
ATATCAACACCTTCGGGTAATTCATATGAGAACAGATAGGCCTGTTTAAATACATTTGATTTATTTGTAATCTGAATTAAAAACCCATTATCCATTTTGAATAAATTTTAGGTCTAATTGTAAGTGTCCCTAAATAGCAGACAGTTTAAATTTAAGATTAATACTCAAGTTTTAAACTGTCTGCTATTTAGGGACACTTACAGTGGAGTTAAATCTCTCGGTTGGTACCCTTTCATGGGTTCCTGATGCATTAAATGCTGTTACCGCACAGCCGGCAACTATCTAAAGAACTTTGAGTTCCGAAAATTTAGGCGAAAAAGTAGAGGGGGGATTCCCGCTTTTTTGACTTGATTCGCCCGCATTTTTTGTCCACCGTGGCATCAGCCGCTCGGTTGGCATCCTGAGGCAAAAAAGCCATCAGGAACTCGGAATGCACTACGAAAATAACGTGAATTTATTCTGAATAGTATAAAAGTGTGAAATATTTTATTAGTACTGTTTCCCCTTCAAATAACAGAAAGATTCTTCTCAAAAGTAGCAGCAATTACAGAATATAGTTATTTCATTCAATAACAAGAAATGAGGAAGAGACTAATAGAAATAGCGAACTTAAAATTTCTCATCATTTTACATTTGTTGTTATCCTTTCTATAAATATTGCCGCAATACGCAAGGATTTATTGATGATCAAGATGGTTTTTTGAGTGAGTCCCCTCTTTTTAGGTGTATCAGAAAAAACAAAACATCAAGTACAGCCGTGAGACATGAGTACATACCTCCAAAAAGAAAAAACTGAAAATTTCCAGTAGATTATACTATCCGAGATCGACCCCACATTAGATAAATTTTTCGTTTTTAACGAAAATCTCATAGTTCAGGCTCGAGTTCACTTTTTGAGATAACCGAGCTCCTTTTCTCGATCATTTTTTTATTTTTTATCGACAGCTATCGTGTTTTCGATTACAGGATACCTGGAGTTCCTTTTAAAATTTAACTCGAAAATTAGCACACTTGACATATAATTTTTAATGCACAGTTTAGATAGGTAGGCAGAAGTGTATAAAAACAAAAATTCGAAATTTTTCTCAGATAAGCTTGCCCCAAGATCAACTAATCTGGACGTAAATTTTCGTTTTTTAAACCTCGATTAAAAAGGAAACTCCAGTCTATCGATTTTGATGCACTTATCAAATTTTCGCGGAGGAGAATACGCGTTAAAATCGCTGCAATCGTAAATGTCTGTTACTCTACCCTGCTCTTCCTTAAAGACTAATTCCATGAACAGGCCTGAATTGTTTCCGACAAATGCGTAACCCGGGCAACCAGAGCTATCACACTCAATTGAGCAACACTTACCGGGATATAGGAAAAGATGTTTGTCACCTGCGGCAAGAAACTCATCGAAGGCATTACCGAGCTTTTGAATAAAGAGGGGCTTTTCAAGATCTGAATATGATTTGTCTGAATCAAGTAGTTCGCTTACCATATCCACATCTAATTTTTGGAAAAAGTGCAGAACTGCATCTGCCTGAGTTTCTAGTTTCATAGAACCTTGAAAATTTTTTTACCCTGAAAATTAACTAAACTTCAAGAGCTGCACTCTTCCATTTGGACAGATCCCTCTTTGGTGAGCTCTACTTTAGATATTGTCAAAATTTTTGATACAAAATCTTCTTTTTCTTGCTGATTCAGTGCAACTTGATTGGGAGCAATTCGGTAAAGCGCCCTGATAGCACTAAGTGACGTCAATTTTTGGGTGGAGTTGCTGGGAAAATCTGTTTTAGAGAAATTTTTTTTCTCATTAGCTGCGTTTACTCTTTGATAAAAAGCCTCATCAAATTCAGCTATTACTTTTTCACTAGCCACTTTGTGATGTTTCCTACAATACCCAAACGGCCGGCAATACTCGCATAAAAAAGGGTTTTCCATATTTTTTTACTTCGTTGATAATTTAGCTAAGATGATTCTCTACCAATTCGCGACTGATTTTTATTCCTTTTTTTTCAGCATTCTCGCCTTGTATAATATAATACTCGGCTAAGTTTGCTCCGATCGCATCAGTAAAAGCGCGTTTAATTCTGCTTATTTGAACACTAATTCTAAGGGCCTGATTCATATCCCTGATTCGTTTACGCATATCCTCACGTAAACCGCGAGTAGAAACTAAAATATAAATCTCGGAAAGCTCATCAAGGTACTCCTCTGTGATAGTACTTAAATATAGCCCCTCCGGATAACGAAGAAAAAGTAGATAAAGGGCTTTCTCCATGGCAGGCATCCTAATTTCTATATTTCCGTAATCCGGCAAGTAC
>CAIMMJ010000162.1 GCA_903842515.1 uncultured Bacteroidota bacterium
ACAACAAAAGAAAAAAAGAAGGTAATTGAATCTTTAAAAAATGAAGAAAACGAAAAAGCATTAAAAAAACTAGTAGAATTATTGCAATAAAAAAATTAATTTAGATACATAAAAAATGAAAGAAATAACTGTACAAGAACTAAAACTAAAAAAAGACAGTAACGAAAAATTTCAACTGATAGATGTTAGAGAAGAATATGAAGTTGAAGTAGGAACTATTGGAGGAACTCATATTCCAATGGGTGAAATTTTAAACCATTTAGATGAATTATCTAAAGACATTCCGGTAATTATACATTGCCGAAGTGGAGCAAGATCTGCAGCCGTTGTTAATGCTTTGGAGCAACAACATGGTTTTACAAATTTATACAATTTAAAGGGTGGAATTACTGCTTATTCAAACGAAATAGATGCAAACATTAAGGTAGGATAATTGTTAAAGACTGTAATTATGGAAGCAAAAAAAAAAGATGTTGTAATTGCCGGATCGGGTTTAGTTGGAAGTTTACTTTCAATTTTTCTGGCTAAAAAAGGATATAAAGTAAAAGTATTTGAACGCCGCCCGGATTTGCGGTCTACAAACTCTTATCAAGGAAGGTCAATAAATTTGGCACTAAGCGATAGAGGTTGGAGAGCATTAAAAAAAATTGGAATAGATCAAGACATAAAAAAAATTGCTATTCCAATGTATGCAAGAATGATTCATGATGTTAAAGGTAATTTAGTAGCTCAACCATACGGAAAAAATGACCAGGCAATTTATTCCGTTTCTAGATTAGGTATTAATGTTGCTTTATTAGAACTTGCAGATAAAATGCCAAATGTTGAACTTTTATTTGATGAACGTTGCGAAAGCATAGATTTTGAAAAAAAGGAAGCAAACTTCGTAAATGCTATAACAGATAGAAGAACAAAAGAAAATGCATCTCTTATTTTTTCTGCCGACGGAGCTTTTTCTGCCGGAAGATTATCAAAGCAATTATCAAGCGACAGATTTGAATACCAACAATTCTATATAAATTGTGCTTACAAAGAATTAGCAATACCTGCGGGAGAAAACGGAAGTTTTTTAATGGAAAAAAACGCTTTACACATTTGGCCAAGAGGTGCGTTTATGATGATTGCCTTGCCTAATCCAGACGGCTCATTTACGTGTACTTTATTTTTTCCTGCAAGTGGAGATTTTTCATTTGAGGAGCTTGATACAAGAGAAAAGACAAAAATATTTTTTGAAAAATATTTTAATGATGCCTTGCCACTAATGCCAGATTATTTAGATCAGTTCGAAAGAAATCCTGTGAGCTCTTTGGTAACGGTTAAGTGTTTTCCATGGATTTACAAAGATTCTTTTTCGTTGATAGGAGATGCTGCTCATGCTATTGTTCCATTTTTTGGCCAAGGCATGAATTGTGGTTTTGAAGATTGTGTAGTTTTAGATGAACTTATTGAAGAATACCAAGAGAAATGGGATGTAATATTGCCAGAATTTGAAAAATTAAGAAAGCCTGATGCTGATGCTATAGCAGATTTGGCTATAAATAATTTTAACGAAATGAGCGATAAAACTGGCGATCCTAAATTTTTATTACAGAAAAAAATAGAAGCAAAATTCTCAGATAAATATCCAGATAAGTGGATTCCTGCTTATTCAATGGTAACATTTTCTCCTCATATTAGATACTCAGAGGCCCTTGCAAATGGTAAAAGGCAACAAGGTATTATGGATGAAATAATGAATACCGAGAACATTGAAAATATTTGGGATTCAGAACAAATTGAAGAAATGATTTTGGAAAGAATTTAATCTTCTATAGTTTTTAAAAGTATTTCTCCTGAAAGAACAGAAATACTTATATAATTTATAAATCTTATCTCAGCTTAGTTTACTAAAAGTTTCCACCTAACTTATTTGCTTTTTTAATGAGCTTTGATAGGTGTTCATTTTTTTTATCTTCTCTGTTCCTTATAGAATAATCTGTAAAGTATTTGTGGCTCTTTAGAAATTTAATCTGAATCAAATCCCATTGTTCATCTGTTTTTATTTTGCCTTCCCACATTAATTCTTTTTTTAAATTGTTCGAAATTTCTTCAAAGCTATCAGTTCCCAAATAATCTAAATCGGCATCACACATTATCATTTCTAAAATATCATTTGGTTTTTGTGGAACTTTTGTAGCTAAAATCAATCTGCAAATTGTATCTATTTGCAGTAAAGAAAATCCATGTTGTGGAAGTATATTTCTTGCAATTTCACACCCTTTTTCTTCGTTATTGTCATATTGAACTAAGAATCCGGAATCATGAAATACAGCTGCCGTTTTTAAAAGCATAATTTCTTCTTCATGAATATTTTCTTGTCTTGCAATAACCTCTGCAGAGTTCCTTACATCAATTGTGTGTTGTAAACTGTGGTAATAAAAATATATTGGTAATCCTTCTTCAAGTTTTTTTAGTATTTGTTGTTCAGCTTTTTTGTAATTAAATTTTCCGTACAAATGTGCGTTAAGTTTTTCATTGAATTTTTTCCCTGGCCAATTTTCATTTTCCTCCGGAACAAGTTCACTTCTTATTCCTTCTACAAAATACATCTCTATTAAACCCCTGTTTTTTGTTGGTACTTTTCCTCTATATGAACATTCAAAAAAATCTTTAACCACATCATAAGTTGTATTTGAAATGTTTACTTTGCCTGCTTCAGAATTTGCTTCCAGCCTATTTGCAACATTTACTGTATCGCCCCAAATGTCAAAAGCAAAACGCTTGGTGCCAATAACTCCTGCAACCAATTCTCCTGTATTAATTCCTATTCTTAGTTCCCATGGTTTTTCTCCGTTTGCTATTTTTATACTGTTTCTATATTTTATGTATGCCTGAATTTCTAGTGCTGCTAAAATAATATCAAAGGGGTTGCTCACATTTCTTATTGGAACTCCTCCGGCACACATATATGAATCACCAATGGTTTTAATTTTTTCTATATTATATTTTTCAATTATACTATCAAATTCAGAAAAACATTCATCCAATTCGCTTACCAATTGCTTGGGGCGGTAAGTTTGAGAAATTCTCGTAAACCCAATAAAATCAGTAAACATTACTGATGCCATTCTGTAATTTCTTGCAGAAGCCTTCCCTTTTAATTTTAATTCATCTACCGTTTCTTGCGGTAAAATATTTAAAAGTAATTTATCTAATTTTTCTTTTTCGTTTTCTAATTCTAGGTTTTGATTTTTAATTTCTGTGGCTTGCGATGTTATTTTTAGTGTTCTTTCTTGCACTAAATTCTCGAGTATTCTTTTTTGTTTTATTATTTTTTTTAATCTTCTTCTGTTCCATGAAATTATAATCACTATAAAAATCAAGGAAACACTTATTCTAAACCACCAGGTTTTGAAAAAAGGGGGTTTAATAATTATGTATAGTTTTGCTTCGTTCGTACTCCATACTCCGTTAGAGTTTGAACCTCTTACTCTAAAAATATATTCTCCTGGATCTAAATTGCTAAATGTTGCCTCGTTATTTGTGCCAATATAATTCCAACTTTCATCCCAGCCTTCTAAAAAATATTCATATTCATTTTTTTCCGGAGATGAAAAATGTAGCGAAGAAAATTCTATTGAAATGAATTTTTCTTTGTAGGATAAAAATAAAGTATCAACATAAGGTAATATTCTCTTATCTTTTAATTTATTATTTCCTTTTACCGGTGTATTAAAAACTTTTACATTAGTTATGGATATTAGCGGTGCAATTGGGTTGATAATTATTTTATTTGCATTAAAAGATGTTATGCCATTTAATCCTCCAAAAAATAGTTCGTTATTAAATCCTTTTGCATAAGCCCCCGTATTAAATTCATTGCTTTGCAAACCATCTGCCAAAAAGTATTTATTAAATTTTTTTTCGTTTCTAGTAAAGCAGTTTAAGCCATTGTTGGTGCTCAGCCATAAATTTTGATTTTCATCTTTCACAATTCCATAAATAGAGTTGTTAGAGAGTCCATCTTTTTCTGTAAAAACACTTTCTACTTTAAATGTTTTTGTGTTAAAATAGTTTAGTCCTCCACCAAATGTTCCCAACCACAAATACTTGTTCTCGGGTAAAATACTCAATACTATGTCATTGCTAATACTAGATTTGTTTTTTGCAGAGTATACAAAATTTGTAAATTTTAAGTCTTCAATATTTTGATAATTCAACACTTTAATTAATCCATCGCCATCACTGCCGATCCATAGTTCTTTGTTTTCATTCAGCGCCATTGTTCTTACTACATTTTTTGTTTGGGTGCTGTCGTTGGCAATAAAGTTTTTATAATGAACTACTTTTTTTGTTGCTTTATTTATAATGTAGATTCCATTGGAGGAGCCTAACCAAATGTTATCTTCAATAATTAAAATACTATAAATTTTATTTTGCTTTATTTCGTTCCAATCTTTATAATTGGTATTAAACTCGTGGTATTTGTAAGTGCCAATTTCTATCTCAAAAAGTCCATTACTGGTTCCGGCCCAAACTTTATTTTGGTCTTTTTGCATCGTGTAAACACTTATGTTCTTCTCGCCCTTGCTTCCCGTAAGTGTTAATTCAAAAAAAACTTTTTTGTTTTTGTTTATTACCAATATGCCATTTTCATTTCCCGCCCAAGTATTTTCTTCATCAATGGGCAAAATAGACCAATATATACTGGATTGTGTGGAATTTTTAGATTCTTCATTTTCGTTAAATACGATAAAATTCTTTTTAAATCTATCAAAGTTATTTAGTCCATTTTCTGTGCCCACCCAAATTGTTCCTCCTCTGTCTTCTAATAAACTTATAATTTTATTGTTACTTAATGATTGCTGCTGGTAAAAACTGCTTTTGTACTGATAATAGTTTTCTTTTTCTACTTCAAATTTTATTAAACCAGTGTTTGTTCCTATCCATAAATCTGTTGAACCATCCTCTATGAGTGTATTTATTTTATCTCCTGAATTTATTATGTTTTCGTAAGATTTTTTTACAGTGAAATTAGAATCTATTTTGTAAAGAGATGTTGCAGACACCATCCATGTTGAGTGCTTTGTTTCTAAAAATCCAATAATATTTTTTGAGCTAAATTTGTTTAAAGCTGCTTGGTAGTGTGTAGAAAAAGTTTTTGTATCGGGGTTAAAATTTAATGGTTCGTGATTTTCTACCGCTATAAGTGCAAGTCCTGTTTTTGCAAAACTTACAGAAATAATAGTTAAGTTATTTTTATTTGGAACGTGGTATGCGTTTGCAAAAATTTCGTTTTTCAAATCAAATAAAAAAAGTTCGTTGTTGCTGGTACAAACAAACAAATATTTATTGTTTCCACTTATAAATTTTATGGATGGTGGTTTGTTTGATGCACTACTATTTAAACGGGGTAAATCTACTTTTTTAAAAGTTTCGTTTCTTAAATACAATATATTTAAACCTTTTTCTGTGCCTACCCAAATTCTGTTTTTGTTATCGCAAAACAAGCCGGTAATACTGTTATTGGGTAATGAAAGCGAATCGTTTCTATCGTTTTTAAAAACTTTAAATTTATATCCGTCAAACTTGTTTAATCCATCTTGCGTACCAATCCAAATAAAGTTCTTTTTATCCTGAACTATGCAAGAAATTGTAACTTGAGATAATCCTTGACTTTGATTAAATTTATGGAATTTTAAATCTATGTTTTGAGCAAGAACTTGTATTAAAAATAAATTAAAAAATAGTACAAACAATACCTGTTTAACATTTTTCAATTTTTTTGTCATAAAATGATTTACGATTTTAGCTTCTGAGGCTCTTCTTTACCTATATATCCAACCCACAATACCCACATTATAAATATAAATATATAGGCCAAGACATTAAAAACATATTTATGCATAAAATCTACAGAATTAGGATTAATTGAACTTGTAATGGCAAGCGACGAAATTCTAATGGAGTTGATAACTAAAATACCAAAAATTCCTATTGGCGTAAACCAAAGTTTCTTTTTTAATGGCCCCGGATACACAAACATCAAAGCCACAAAGCCATATAAAACCCCTAATCCAATACAAGCCGGACCAACTAAAACTCCTGGAGTTCCAACAATTTTTATTAATGGTCCGTCGTTTATTACCTCGTAGCCAACCCATCTCAAAAAAATAGGTGCAAAAAAAGTAAGCACTTTAAGAATTATTCCCAAAAAGCTGTACCAAAATGGTCTAAACCATTCTTGTTTTTCCAAGTGGTCAGTAAAAAGTGTCCAAATTCCTAAAACTAAAAAACCTTTTAATAAAAAGGTGTTTATTGGATTACTTAGTATTTCTTTAATTTTTTTTAGCATAACTTGTAGTGGTTTGCAAAAGTAACAAGAATTTGTTTCTAGTTTATATTTCTATTGAATTTACTCACCCATGTTTCATTAATTTTGAACTTAATACTTTGATAGTCTATTTTTTATAAATAAAAAGTTTGGGATTTAATAGTATTTAGTTAGTTTTGCACCCCTTATAAAATTTTGAAATGAAAAAATGGGATGAGTTTACTATTCCTTTTCTTGGACTTGAACCCGGAAAATACGAATATGAATTCAAGATAGACAGTGAGTTCTTTGAGATTATTGAAACAGATTTATACACTTCTGCAAACATTAAATTGTTTGTTACCATGCACAAGTCCAGCACTATGCTTTCTTTTGACCTTGCTATAAAAGGAACAATGCCAGCAGAGTGCTACAGGTGTTTAGCCAATTCGGAAATTAATTTCGATGCCAAGGAAGAAAAGTTTTTTGTTGCTAAAATTGGTAGTGATATTTCTGATAGCAGTTCCGAAGAAATTATTGCTATTGGCCACGGCGAAAGTTCAATTAACATTGTTCAGCAGGTTTTTGACTTTTTCCATAGCCAAGTGCCTCAAACTATCTTGCCTTGCGAAATAAATAATAATTATAAACTTTGCAACCAAGAAGTGCTAGAAAAACTAAATGCTGTTTCTGTAAAAACCGAGCAAAATAAGGTTGACCCAAGGTGGGAAGCTTTAAGTAAATTAAAAGATAAAAACTAAATATAACAATTAAAATAAAATAAAATGCCACATCCAAAACGAAAAATCTCCAAAAGTAGAAGAGATAAAAGAAGAACACACGACAATGCAGTTGCAAGTACTTTGTATGTTGATAAAGCAAGTGGAGAAATTAATCTTATGCACAGAGTAAATCCTGAAACAGGAATGTATAAAGGACGTAAGGTAATGAAGGGTACAAAAGACGAAGCATAGTTATTTAATACTATTTGCAGGTGAACATCGGTATTGATATTTCCGGAGGCGATCATGCACCCCAATCGCAAATTAAGGGAGCCATATTAGCTAAGGCCAAATTTGGCAACAATGTAACACTAAATTTAATTGGCAATGAGACTGAAATAGTTGAATTGCTCTCCAAAGAAAATCAAAGCCCTTCAAATTTTAAAATTATAAATGCCCCCGACATTATTGAAATGGGGGAACATCCAGCAAAAGCATTCTTAAAAAAGCCCAACAGCAGTATTGCTATGGGCTTTAAACTTTTAAAAGAAAACCAATTAGATGCCTTTAGTAGTTGCGGAAATACCGGAGCTATGTTGGTAGGCTCTGTTCAAATTCTTAAAGCAATTCCAGGCGTTATAAGGCCATGCATTACATCGGTTATGCCAAAACTAAATGGTGGTTTGGGTTTAATTTTAGATGTTGGCACCAATGCAGATTGCAAGCCCGATGTGCTTTATCAGTTTGGATTGTTAGGCTCATTATTTGCACAAAACGTATACGGAATTCAACATCCTAAGGTAGGTTTAATGAACATTGGCGAGGAACCAGAAAAAGGCAACCTTATTGCACAAGCTGCTCACGCTCTAATGCAAGACAACAATGAGTATAATTTTATTGGCAACGTAGAAGGAAGAGATATTTTAGACGATGTTGCTGACGTTATTGTTTGTGATGGGTTTACCGGCAATGTAATACTAAAAGAAGCAGAAGCATTTTATACTGCAATTAGAAAAAGAGGAATAAAAGACGAATTTTTTGACAGATTCAATTATGAAATTTACGGAGGAACTCCTATCTTGGGCATAAATTCAACCGTTATGATAGGTCATGGAATGAGTAGTCCGCTTGCTGTATGTAACATGCTATTGCTTTCGGCAGAAATTGCAAAAAGCAACCTATCCCAAAAAATTAAAAATGCCTTTAATCCATGAGCAAAATAAGAGCTACAATAACTGCCGTTGGTGGTTACGTTCCCGAATATATTTTAACTAACCAAGAGTTAGAAAAATTGGTTGATACTACTTCAGATTGGATTCTATCGAGAACTGGCATCAAAGAAAGAAGAATACTAAAAGGAGAAGGACAAGGTACTTCTGTAATGGGTGTAAAAGCAATTGAAAATTTACTGCAAAAAAGAGGAATTTCTCCTTTAGAAATAGACATGGTAATTGTTGGAACCGTTACACCCGACATGGTTTTTCCTTCTACGGCAAATGTTATTTGCGATAAAATTGGTGCAACAAATGCCTGGGGATATGATATTAACGCTGCATGCAGTGGATTTTTGTTTTCTTTAGCTACAGCCTCAAAATTTATTGAAGCAGGAACACACAAAAAAATTATTGTGGTGGGTGCTGATAAAATGTCGTCTATAATAAATTACCAAGACAGAACAACCTGTGTAATTTTTGGCGATGGGGCAGGAGCAGTGCTTTTAGAACCTACCACAGAAGATTTTGGAATAATGGATTCTATTTTAAAATCAGATGGATCAGGCAGACAATTTTTGTTTCAAAAAGCAGGTGGCTCCATGTATCCTCCCACTCAAGAAACCATCGCAAAAAAAGAACACTATGTTTTTCAAGACGGTCAGCCTGTGTTTAAAGCTGCCGTAACCAATATGTCGCAGGTTGCTGCTGATATTATGGAACGTAACCATTTAACTGCAAACGATGTAACTTGGCTGGTTCCTCATCAAGCAAACAAAAGAATTATAGATGCAACAGCATCAAGAATGGGAGTTGGGAGCGATAAAATAATGATGAACATAGAAAAATACGGCAATACTACCTCTGGAACCATTCCACTTTTGTTATGGGATTACGAAAAACAAATTAAAAAAGGAGATAACCTTATTCTAGCTGCATTTGGTGGCGGATTTACTTGGGGCTCTATTTATATTAAGTGGGGGTATTAAATATTACTACTTTTACTATATCTTCTTTTAATTTTTTTCTCTCTTGAAGTTTACATATAAAAGTGGATAAAATTTCTAACCAAAATACTAACTTATTTATTATTGTATATTTTTTACAAGGTTAATTGTACCAAATATTTTTGCTTATTTAACCGCGATTAAGCTAATAGTTTTTTAGAAGGAGTATTTTATTGATTCAATTTACAATTCGCTTTGGAATAAACATTTCGTTTATCAAAATTAAGTAGTGAACAGGTAACTTAATAAAAACAACTGATACCCTTTATA
The DNA here is from genome assembly GCA_903842515.1 of uncultured Bacteroidota bacterium. Taxonomy (GTDB): domain Bacteria; phylum Bacteroidota; class Bacteroidia; order UBA4408; family UBA4408; genus CAIMMJ01. The sequence continues at coordinate 9,503 of CAIMMJ010000162.1, forward strand.
AATCTATTTGGTATTAAAGGTAGTTTATTTTGTTCATTTGCAGGATATACTAACTAAATGAACCAAAAACCTTATTTTATTCTTCGTAATTTATCATTTTGCATTATTTTCGCACACTTTCATTTCATAAAATAAAATACGATGGATAAACTTAAATTTGGCACCGACGGTTGGAGAGCAATAATTGCAAAAGATTTTACGGTAGAAAATGTCGCTAGAGTTACAATGGCTACTGCGCAATGGTTAAATAAAAACACCAACAATCCTAGTGTAGTGGTGGGACATGATTGCAGATTTGCAGGAGAATTGTTTGCAGAAACTGTTGCAAAAGTTTTGGCACAAAATGGAATTAAAGTGTATTTGTCTAAAGGATTTGTTTCTACTCCAATGATTTCTTTGGGAGCAGTAACTCAAAAAGCCAATATGGGAATAATTATTACAGCTAGTCATAATCCTCCTGCATACAATGGTTTTAAACTAAAAGGTGCTTATGGTGGTCCATTATTGCCCGAGCAAGTGCAGGAGATAGAAGATATTATTCCGGATTCTTCTGGCTTTTCATTTGATGCACAAACTATTTCTGAATACAAAGAAATTAGTTACATAGATCTGGAAACCATGTATTGCCAGCATGTAGAAAAGAATTTTGACTTGGAAGCTATTCGCAATTCTGGTTTAGAGTTTGCTTACGACGCCATGTATGGTGCAGGACAAAATGTAATGAGAAGACTTTTTCCTGATATAACCTTTTTACATTGCGATTATAATCCTGGATTTGATGGGCAAGCTCCGGAGCCTATTCACAAAAATCTTGGCGAGTTCTCTAACATGATAAAAATGAGCGAGAATATAGATTGTGGCTTAGTTACAGACGGTGATGCAGACAGAATTGGATTGTATGATTCAAAAGGTAATTTTGTAGACAGTCACCATATTATTCTCATATTGATTCATTACCTGAAAAAGTATAAACACATGGATGGAAAAGTTTGTACTGCTTTTTCCACCACAGTAAAAATCAAAAAAATGTGTGCTCACTACGGTTTACCTTTAGAAGTGGTAAAAATTGGGTTTAAATACATTTGTGGTATAATGATTAAAGAGGATGTTTTATTAGGTGGCGAAGAAAGTGGTGGTATTGCAATAAAAGGCCACATTCCCGAAAGAGATGGAATTTGGATGGGTTTAGTTATTTGGGAATTTATGGCTAAAACAGGAAAGTCACTAGAGCAATTAATTGAGGAGGTGTATGAAATTACCGGAAGATTTTGGTTTGAAAGAAACGATTTACATATCGACGAAAAAACAAAAAATTCTATTGTTGAAAAATGTAAAAACGGAAGTCTAAAAGAATTTGGTAATTACAAAGTGCAAAGAGTGGAAGACATGGACGGTTGGAAATTTTTCTTTAACGACGATGAATGGTTAATGATAAGAGCCTCCGGAACAGAGCCGGTGCTTAGAACCTACGCAGAATCAGAAACAAAAGAAAAAGCCTTTGCAATTTTAGAAGCTTGCAAGAAAACTATTCTTGGATAATTTTTTTTTAATTTAAAACAATAAAAATATAGATGTGTGGAATTGCGGGGATTAGCTATTTTGTAGAGCCGGAAACTTCATTTGTTCCACAACTAACAAATGCTACTGAGGCATTAAAAAAAAGAGGACCAGATAGTAACGGCATTTATATTGACGGTAAAGTGGGCCTTGGTCATGCAAGACTTTCAATTATTGATATAAGTAATGCCGCCAATCAGCCATTTACTGAACTCTCAGAAAGATTTACTATTGTTTTTAACGGCGAAATATTTAATTACAAAGAATTAAAAGAAAAACATTTAAACCATATAAAATTTAAAAGTGAAAGCGATACAGAAGTATTATTGAATTTGTATGTTATTTTTGGTAAAGATTGTTTGGAACTCTTAAACGGTTTTTTTGCATTTGCAATTTATGATAAAGAAGATGGAAGTTTGTTTATTGCAAGAGACAGATTTGGTGTAAAACCTTTGTATTATTATACCAGCAACACTATGTTTTGTTTTGCCAGTGAATTAAAATCGCTTCTGCAATTTGGGCTAAAAAAAGAAATAGATTTTGAATCACTTTCCATTTATTTTCACTTAAATTATATTCCTTCTCCTTACACTATCTATAAAGATATTTTTAAACTCAATCCTGGATATTATGTTGTTCTGGATAAAAGTGGAATAAAAAAAGCACGTTACTACCACGTTAAAATAAATTATGACAACAAAGAAATAGTTAGTGATTACAATAAAGCAAAATCAGCACTAAAAGAATTGTTAGACGATGCCGTGCAAAAACGTCTAGTAGCAGATGTTCCTTTGGGTAGTTTTTTAAGTGGTGGAATAGATTCTTCAATCATTTCTGCATTAGCAGCAAGGCATCAAAAAAACCTCAGCACCTTTTCGATAGGTTTTAAGGATGAACCATTTTTTGATGAAACACATTATGCCGAAATGCTTGCAAAAAAACACCATACCAATCACACTGTTTTTTCTTTGAGCAACGACAACTTATTTGAGCATTTTTATAATTTCCTAGATTATCTTGATGAACCATTTGCAGATTCATCTGCTTTGGCAGTTTATATTCTTAGCAAGGAAACCCGAAAAAATGTTACAGTAGCACTTTCTGGAGATGGAGCAGATGAAATTTTTAGCGGCTACAATAAACACTCAGCTTTATTTAAATCAATTAATAAATCTTTTGCTGAAAGCTTTCTTAAACATCTGGAACCAGGATTTAGAATGTTGCCCAAATCTAGAAATTCTAAAATTGGAAACACTTTTCGCAAGTTGCATAAGTTTAGTATTGGTTTGGGTTTAAGCACTGCTGAAAGGTACTGGCGTTGGGCAGGATTTAGCGAAGCAAATTCCGTGCATGGAAGATTTAAAGAAAAAAT
>CAIMMJ010000163.1 GCA_903842515.1 uncultured Bacteroidota bacterium
GCGGGTATTGACCGCATTTAAAATTGGTTTCCAAGCAAATTTGGCCAACAAGAAAAGTAAAAGGCTAAAAGTGATGCCTGTCCAAACGAGTAAACCAAAATCAGGTAATATCAAATCCATTTTTCTGTGTTTTTTAAATTTAAAAAAAGGAAACCGCAACCAACCGTTGCAGTTTCCTTTTGAGTTTAATTACGCTTTTGCTCCGAGAAGACCAACTACTACTCCAAACAATGCAACACCTTCGATAAGGGCTGCTGCGATGATCATCGCTGTTTGAATTTTACCAGCTGCTTCTGGGTTGCGCGCAATACCTTCTACTGCAGAACCACCGATACGACCGATTCCAAGACCTGCGCCTAAAACTGCCAAACCAGCTCCGATTGCTGCAATACTACCAAACATTCCTGTCATTGTATATAATTTAAAAGGTTACTAATTAATGGTGAGCTTCTTCAACGGCTGCCCCAATAAACAATGCAGAAAGCATTGCAAAGAGGAAGCCTTGTAAGAAAGCCACGAGGATTTCAAGCACCGAGATAAACAAAGCCATCGGGACAGACAAACCTGCCCAAGCGATATTTTTGTTGATAAAGATGATGGAAATCAAAGCTAATACGATAATGTGCCCCGCAGTGATGTTCGCAAATAAACGAATCATTAGTGCAAATGGCTTAGTGAGGATACCAATTAATTCAATCGGAATCATGAAGATTTTCATTGGTACTGGAATACCTGGCATCCAGAAGATGTGCCCCCAGTAGTTTTTGTTACCTGAAAATACCGTGACCAAAAGTGTACAAAACGCCAAGAAAAGGGTAATGGTGATGTTGCCGGTAAGGTTAGCTCCACCTGGAATAATCGGAATAAGGCCCAACATGTTGTTGATCCAAATAAAGAAGAAGATGGTCAACAAATAAGGCACGTATTTGTGGTATTTGTGTTTGTCGATGTTGGCCTTAGCGATGTCGTCGCGGACCATGACGATGATAGGCTCTAAGAACTTAGCGATGCCTTTAGGTGCAACAGCCCCATTTTTGCGGTAAAAACGCGCTACAGCGAACATGATGAGCAAAATGAGTAACGAACCAAAAAGCAAAGAAGCTACGTTTTTGGTGATTGATAAGTCGGTAGGTGAAGCGTTGTGCGGATGCTCGCCGTGAAATTTTAAATTGTAAACTGGTTGACCATTAAAAGTGCCAATTTTGTCTAATTTGTAAATTTCTTCGTGGTAAAGGGCGTATCCTTTGGCTGGGCCAACGCCTTCCATGTAGGTATATGTAACGCTGTCTTTTCCTTGAACTTCAGTTTCTTTTCCGTGGTAGAAGTATTTAGAACTAAAAACTTTGAAACCGTTGTCGTGAAGAATGATGGGGAGATAAATGCTGATTCCGCCATGTTCTGGGCCTGCAATGTGCCACTCGTGAGCATCTTTGATGTGATGCATGATCATTTCACCGACGTTAAATTCTTCTTTTTCAGCAGCGAAAACATTCACATTTGAAAACAACAAAAGCAAAGCGAGTATGACGAAGTGAAGAGGTGTAGTAAGACGAACAAGTTGCTTCATTTTGAGGTGATTTTTATGCCTATTTGCTGAAAATTTGTGCAAATATAACTAATCTTTCTCAAGAAACAATTTAATTTTTGAACAATTCAGGCTTGAGTTTTACGCAATTTCTTGTAGAGTTTGATTCCTAACATGAGCGCAACACCAACACCAAAAAAACCAAGGGTTCCACTGATCCAGTTGAGGTGA
>CAIMMJ010000164.1 GCA_903842515.1 uncultured Bacteroidota bacterium
AAAGCTAAAAACTCTATTTTTTGATTAGGTTCATTTATTTGATAGAGCAACAAATTGTGCTTTGTTACCAATACTTCATGTAAGTTTTGTTTTTCAGACCTTCTAAAAAGGAATGGATTTTTTGAAATTAAATTTGTTAGTTCATTAGTACGAACAATTAAGTTCTCTATTTGCTTGCTAGTCCAATTTTCTTCTAGATATTTAATAATATTTTCAAAAGTTATTTCGGCTAAAGGAGACCATATTACTTTGTAAGCCATTTTTTATACTTTTTCATAACAACATTGTGTGCTTTCCCTTTTCCCGCTTTTAGCTCCTCTTTTGATTTTTTAATTAAGCTTTTTTGATAATTGCTAAGTTCGTCCCACACATCAGTATTATAGCTAATAAATACAGCTTGTATTTGTTTTATTATGGCTTGATTTTGTGTTTCTAATATAGATTTTGCCAATTCTATTTTTTCTGCTTGTAGGTGCATAATTTTTTTTTATAAATTAAATCTTTAGAGTTTTGCTTGAATTCCATTTATAAAATGTTCTAAAGTTCCTTTATAATGGCTACTATTGTAGTTCTACTATTGTTTTAATTACATTTATTAAAATTTGGTTTAGTACGTCAAAAATAAGAAATTGTTTGTTGTTGGCAAATTAAGTTTTTGTCTAAAAATAGATTGTAAATTTTTTATATGTAAAAACAAACAACCCCAAACAAATTAATGCTTGGGGTTATTTGATAAAAAGTTTAGGATGAATTACTCTCCTTTTTGAACCATCATTTTCAAAGTTTTTGAAGATTTGGCATTACTGTATTTTACGTAATACACTCCGTTTGATACTTCGTTTAGTTGTATTATTCCATTGCTTTGAACTGTTGTTTCAATTACTTTTCTACCAGCCAAATCAAATATTTCTACTTGCCCTTTTTCTAGCATAGAACCGTCTGCATTTTGCAACACAAAATTTCCATTGTTGGGGTTAGGAAATAATTTTAAGTTTACTTCAAATAAACTCCTTTCTAATGTTGAATTGCCAATATTTAAAACAGTTAAATTTCCACCCGTATTAGAAGTTGACCTTACTCTTTGAGCTAGAGCTTGAAAATCATTTTGCATTTGAACTAAACTAGGAGTACATGGCTCAGAATAAACAATATCAATTCTATACACAGTGTCATTTGGTGCAGTTGAAGGTGGATAATCAGTGTACGTATTTTCTGTGCCAGCAATTGTGGCAATAGGATGCATACTACCTATTTGTCCTCTGTTTATTATATAGTTTTGTGCAATGTATCCTAAGTTATTGTTCCAACTTAATACCCTGGAAGTACCAATGTTTGGTGTAATTTGTAAATAAATTGTACGATGATAAAAACTAGGTAAAGTTAAATTACCACAGTTGTCTTTAATTGCTAATTTATATACATCGGCTTGTTGGCTGGGGTTGGAAGTAATGTCAATAAACTCAGATAAAGCAGCGTAGGGTTGACCACCAACTCTCTGATAAACACTTTGCTGACTGGTTTCTTTAAAAACAATAAAACTATCGATTTCTGTAGTTACCGGTTTTTCCCACACAATTACATTTTTGTTGAGAACAGAATCTACAAAAACCATACAGATTTCAGGTGCTGCAACCGAGGAGTTATTTACTGCCATAGGATTAGATTGTCTATTGCAACCAATAGTATTTGTGCCCATAACAGAATATAATCCTGATTGACTAACAGTTATGCTTTGTTCTGTATCACCGGTACTCCACAAGTAGGATGAGTAACCACTATTTACAGTGAGAGTAACTGTGTTTTGAATACACGATTGAAATACTCCCGATTGTGTTATTACCGGGGCCGGAGACGAAGGACTATTAAATGTAATTTGCTTACCATTTGATGTAACAGGGCAACCACCATTGTTATAAACTGTAACCGTATAATTGCCTTGAGAAGTTGCAGTATATAAACTTTGGGTTTCTCCACCCATAGGAATTCCATTTTTATTCCATTGATAAGTTGGATTGCTTGCATTTGTAGCACAGCTTAGTAAAACACTGCCCCCTTGGCATCCTGCAACACTGTTAGCTGTTGGAGTTAATGTTATGGTTTGATTACAATTATTGTTGCTGCCTGCACAGGTAATATAGTTGTTTTTGCTTAACGAGTCGGCACATCCGGACTGTGTGTCCACAACTTTTAATGCTACACTGTATACTCCATTCGAAGGATAGAAATGATCTTGTGGTATAAGCCCTGTATAGTTTGTACCATCGCCATAATACCAAATAAAGCTTTTGTTGGCAGTAATTGTAGTGTTGTTTGTAAATTGTACGTTAAACTGACTGCTTGCACTTGGTGTTTGTGTGTTTGCTGTAAATCCTAAACCAAAATTGCTTTGGTTAACACTCATAGTAATATTATTTGAGGCAACATTATTGCTGCTTAAGCACTCTGTTGCACTAAACAATAATGCCGATACATCATCTCCGTTATTAAGCGTTGTTGAATTAAATGTAGAACTCGTTTCTTGCGGTATGTTTATACCGTTTATTCTCCATTGATACAATGGATTGGTAATACCTGCACCAGCAGTAGCTGTAAATATTACTCTAGTTCCTTTGCAGATATTTGTTGCAGTACTTGTAATAGATACAGAGGCTGTAACGTTTGGCAATACTGTCATCACCACCAAAGGAGATGAAACAACCGTTTGAGGAACACAAGCAGAATTAGATGTCATTACACAACGCACACTATCGTTATTATTGATTAATGGGGGTAAATACAAGTTGGCTGTTTGCCCTACAACTAAACTACCATTTCTGTACCATTGATAGGTTGGAGATGATCCACCATTGGTAGGTGTAGCAATAAATATTATGCTACTGCTTTCATTTGCACAAATAATACTACCTGTGGATGATGCAGCCAATACACTTGCCACACCAGATTGGGTAACTACCATGCTTATACTATTACTAGTGGTGCTAATTGGGTTAGCGCAGGTGGCATTACTGGTTAAAATACAGGTAATGGCATCGTTGTTACCCAACGTGCTTGAACTGTATGTGGCCGATGTAGCACCTGAAATATTAATATTATTCTTTTGCCATTGATAAGTTGGAGCCGCACCACCATTGGTTATGCTGGCAGTGAAAGTTACAAAAGTGCCACTGCAAATATTATTTTGTGATGCGGTAATATCAATTGTTGGTGTTAATAGTGGGGATACACTCATTATTACTGCATTTGAATTTACTGTTGCGGGTATTGCACATACTGCATTGGATGTCATATAGCAACGAACAGTATCGTTGTTATTTAAACTATTGCTGTTAAATGTAGCACCGGAGGTGCTGGCAATTACTCCGTTAATTTTCCATACATAAGTAGGTGCATTTCCACCAAATGCTGGTGTTGCAGTAAAGGTTACATTGCTTCCTGCACATATGGTAGAACCACTAGATAGAATACTTACTGTTGGTGTTGACGAAGCATTAACAGTCATAGTAATGCTGTTACTTGTTGCATTTGTGGTTGTAACACACGGGTCATTGCTAACCATCGTACAGGTAATTACATCGTTGTTTTGTAACGAACTGCTTGAATAAATGTATGCAATTGCCCCAGGTATGTTCACACCATTCTTCTTCCATTGGTAAGTTGGTGCATTTCCGCCGTATGACGGTATAGCTGTAAATATTACATTGTTACCAGTACAAATACTTGTTTGTGTGGCGGCAATGGTTAAGGATGCAGTACCACTGTTAGTATATGTTACAACTGCTTGGGCTGTAGCAATACATCCATTGCTATTGCCAGTAACTGTATATGTTGTATTTGATAGTGGCGATGCAATTACTTGTGCTGTTGTTGTGCTGTTTAATCCTGTGGCTGGGCTCCAACTGTAAGTAGTTGCTCCACTTGCTGTTAGCGTTGCCGATGGACTTCCTGCACATACTGCAGCTGCTACTGGGTTAACAACCAAATTAGGTGATGCATTAACTACAAACGAAATACTATTGCTAGTAACCACGCTTGGACTGGCACATTCTGCATTACTAGTGAGCACACACGTAATAATATCATTATTGGCAAAGCTATTGCTACTAATGGTATCTGAAGTAAAACCTGCTAATACATTACCATTTTTAAACCATTGATAAGTAGGATTATTTCCTCCATTGGTTGCCGTAGAATTTAAAAATACAGTTGTACCCGAACAAATGGTAGTTTGAGATGCATTAATAGTAATTGTTGGAGCAACAGATGAATTTACTGTAACTGTAATGCTATTACTCAGTGCTGTTTGGCTTAAAGAGGTTATAACGTTGCAGTTTATGATATCGCCGTTATTGAATATTGTGCTACTGTAGGTTGCACTATTAGCTCCTATAATAGGTTGACCATTTTTAAACCATTGAAACGTAAAACCTGTTCCTGAATTAACTGCGGTTGCAGTAAATGTTATCGATTGACCTGCACATATATCAATATTGGTAGAGGTAATTGCTACAGATAAGGTTGTATCACTGTTTAAGTTGGCGTTGTAATAATTTTGAACAAGTGTAGCACGGCTTTTTAAATCATAAGCCGACTGCATATTACCTATATTAGAACGCTGAAACAAAAATGCTATTTCTAATGCGGAGCTTGCATTTGGTGCCAATATAATACTATCAATGCTTTGCAAAGTTCTATAATCTGAGGCAGCGGTAAGATCCCAATTGGCAGGGTTTGCAGGGTCGGTTGTCCAAGGAGCAAAATAACTACAATTTGTTGCTCCACCTGTACCATCTCCTCCGTATGTCATAGAAGAACCATTTAACCAAAGGCCATTAAGATAATTTGTTACGTGTGTTGCAGTTGATGGATTTCCTGAAACAGTTGAATTATTATTTTGATAAATCAAACATTTTTTCATCGTTTTATTTAACAAGATACTTCCAATGGCTGGTGGATTTGCGCCATATCCCCCTTGAGCAGCGTTGTCGTTATTTGTTGCGTTATACATAAATGCCATATTTTTTCCAACATCTGTTCCCGGTATATCATCAAAATAATACCCTAAATCAAAATCATTCCAAATACCCATACGCAAACCATGATAGGTGTTTGTACTTCTGTTTACAATTTTGTATTGTAAAAAAATAGTGGTGTCAATAGCATTTGTTTCACCGGCAACTTCATACGCCATAACATGTATATCAAATTTTAGTGGGTTGGAACCTGAAGTTTCGGTGTGTATTTTGTCATCATTAAAAATCATATAAATACATTGGTCGCCTTTGATTTGCGGATAATCACCATTTTGTGGTTCGTAAACTCCATTGTTGTTGGCATCGTAAAAAGGAGCTAATTGTGTAGCTTCTCCATTTGCAGTTAATCCATTTGCAGGCCAATTTAAAATTACTTCTGGCATATTATAGGCCGTGTCAGTATAGTTTGCAATGTGATATTGTATTTGTGCTTTATTTATTTTCCACAAACGGTTGTAACGTGTATCATAATTATTGGCAGTTCTTGAAGTTGCCACCGGACCATACTGATAATCGACACCTGTTTGAGAATAAGTTTGTGCTGCAGCGTGCAATTGACCGCCAGCATCCATTCCACTTAACCACAACGCAGATGCAAAGTGTGCATGTTTGCCGGAACCTTTTGGAACCTCAAAACTTGAAGCTCCTGACTGGCTATCCCAAAAGAATTCGAAGTTGTTTTTGAAACGTGCTTTTATTTTGTTAGTATCTAGGTGATTAGATGCTAATGCATTGTTTGGATTAACAACTGTAACGGTAATTGTTGCTATATTTGATACGCTCCCACCAATATTCTGAACAGAGTAAGTTCTTACTGCATTTCCAACATAACCCGTTGCTGGTGTATAAGTTACATTACCGCTAGTATCGGCCAACCAAGAACCTAAAGGATTGCTGACGCTTGATTGAATACCGGCTAAACCTGTATTTAAATCAAGGGTCAATAGATTAATTACACTAGCGGTATCATAATCATTTGCCAATACGTTAATTAATACTGGTGTGTTTGTAGTAGTTGAAGCAACATCATTTATGGCAAAAGGTACACTAGTAACAGATGAGCTTACATTAAAATTAGTGCTGTAGGCACAGCCAATACTATTAACAATTGAAACAGTATGGTTTCCATTTGTTAATGTTTTTGAATTTGCTCCTTCATAAAAATCATTATCCCAACTGTATATAAATGGAGTATTTGTATTACCTGGCAATGTGGCTGTTGCAATATTGTTATTAACATTTACATTGGGCGTAAAATTGGCGCAAACAGCATGTGGTGCTATGGTAAATTGTGCGTCTGTAAGTTGTGCACCACTTATAAACTCATGCTGCACAGAAGCTATTGCATCAAAAGTTCCATTTCGTGAATATGTGCGTGAGAAAGGTAATTTATAAGTACTACCATTTTTTAACGTTATGTTCGAAAAGTACATCCAATCACAATTGCCATGAAGAACAGCATCATTGGCCGTAATATTAGTTGTTGGCGTCAATAGTTTTGTTGCTACGTCCAAACCTTTTACAAAAATATCTGAGTGAAGATTTATTCCAATATCGCTGAACCAAGCAGTATCAGTCGCTAAATTATAATCAGTATCGGCCCAACCATAAAATATTTTTTGACCATTTTGAGTTCGTGAGATTTGTAATCTTGCACCTGAAACGTTACCACCTGAACCATCCGAAGCTTGCCATAGAGTGCTTGTGGTAGTTGCCTGGGTAGTTTTTAGACTATCCAATACAATTGCATCCCAACCTGTAGTTGTGCTATACACATCACATAACAAATTTTGATTATTCCAAGTGTAGTCTAATGAATCCAAATTATCGGAACTACATGCCCTTACATTACAAAAAATATGTAAGTTATTTGTCGCATCAACTATTGCATCAAAACCATTCTGTGTATCAAAAAATGGCCTTTTACTTCCAGTATTTGTTGAACGCAAAAACGGTAACAAATGTGCTAATTTAGCAAAACTATAATATGGCATTTCTGTCCAAGTAACTCCTGCAGTAGTCGTTTTATAAATAATAGGTTGGTATGATTTATTTTCATTAAAATGAATTGAGTCTTCTCCAATATAAATAACATATCCTACGTTACCATCCTGCGAAAAGGCACAAATTGGCGTTGTATATACATTTTTGAGGCCTGATACGGCATCAGTTCTAAATGGGTGCGGAAAAGTTTTGGTTGACCAAGTAAATGAGTTAGTACCTGTATTTAAAGAACCTATATGTAAAACAGCATAACGGTAACCCTGAGCAAGGGCTGTTGTGCCATTTGCATCATCGTAATATCCTCCCAATACATAAACTTTTCCGTTATCGCAGCTTTGAATTGAGTAACGAGCAAAATCACTTTTTTGTGCACCAAGTAGGTTTAAATTATCTATATAATTAACGTTATTGTTTGCGCCAGAAAGCTTTATACTTCCAAAATAATTTCCTTGCCAAGGTCCTCCCATATGCCATGGCCCGGAGGCAACTGCAAATGCATTTGCAGCGTTTGTATTGCCAGGTGTTGGGTTTACAAAAGTTCCTGATGGATAACGACAAGAATGCACAACATCATCCGGCACAACAAGAAGTGTTGAATCGAATGAAGTGCCTCCATTTGTAGAAACAGCATTTTCTACAATCCCGCTTGCCCCGGCCGTAGAAGTATTGCGCCGTTTGGTAAACATAATGGAGTTTAAATCTTGGTTTGCTGTAAGACAATTACTTTCCGTAACTAAAACAGAAAATAAGTTTGTAGAACTTCCCATGGAAATCCTTGTGAGTGGCTGTGCATTTGAAAGCAGCGCAAAGGCGATAAACGCAATTACTGTGTAAACTTTTTTCATTTTGTATTAATCATTGGATTTTGTCTGCATAATAAATTTTGTTAGAACAAAACTATATATTTACTTTTTCTAAACAAAAAATTGTGTAAAAATTTGCAAAAAAACAATAAAAACTTAACATTAAAACTTGATTATTAGTGATTTGCAGATGTTGTTTGAGTATTAATAAGGGTATACTCAACATTTTTCTGAATTAAATTCCAAGAAATTAATGTGTTAAAAATTTTATTTTAAACTGAATTAAAATTCTTTCAAATGCCAAGTTATTGAATAAGGAGGTATACTTTTTTTGTAAATTTTTTGGTATTATTAATCGATTCTATTCGTCTATCCGTTGGACTTGCTGGTGGGAATTCTGCTGCTCTTAGTTTACTTGTCTTACTTGAAGAGCTTGTAACAGGAC
>CAIMMJ010000165.1 GCA_903842515.1 uncultured Bacteroidota bacterium
AAAAAGTATTTGTAAAAAATATCAATAGCATTGCAGGAACTCAACAAAACGAAACTATAAACACTACTAATTTTAGAAAAGGAATATATACCATTTCACTAAAAGGGAACAATACCCTAAAGACAGAAAAACTAATTGTGAATTAGAAACAAGCTAAAATAATTTTATAAAGCCCGCTCAATCGAGTGGGCTTTTTTTATACAAACCACTGCGAAAGTTGTTCGATTTTAAAAGTCTTTTTTTCGGTTTCATCTACAAAAAATTTTGTTTTCCCTTCTTCCATAAATAGAATTTTATTGCCGTAGTTCAACACTTCTTTTAACTGATGTGTAATATATACCACCGTAATATTTTGTTCAGCTACAAGTTTTTGAGTGGTGGTTAAAATCAATTGAGCTGTTTTTGGGTCGAGGGCTGCCGTGGGTTCATCCATCAATAAAACATTTACATTGTCCATGGTTGTCATTAGTAACGTCAAGGCTTGGCGTTGGCCACCGCTTAAACTTCCCATAGCTTGATTTAGTTTGTTTTCTAAGCCAAGATTTAGTGTGCTAACTATTTCTTTTACTTTATTTTCGAAAGCAGTGTTTATACCAAGTTTAAATGTTTTTGGCTTGGTGTGAAGAAAAGCAATTCTAAAATTCTCTAGAATACTCAACTCAGGAGCAGTACCTAAAACTGGGTTTTGAAATAACCTTGATACAAACAAACTTCTTTTGTGCGTAGGTAAATCTTGAACTTCAACAGAATTTATTTTTATAGTTCCACTGTCAATTTTGGTGGTACCAGCAATGCTATTTAACAAGGTGCTTTTACCACTTCCATTTGTTCCCATTACCATTAACCAATCGCCTTTTTGCAAAGAAAGTGAAACGTTGTTTAAGGCAATTGTTTGGTTGCTTTTCCCTAAATTATACGTTTTGTTGATGTGAGAAATTTCAATCATTTAGTTAAATTATTTTTACTCATTTTATTTTGAACAACAGGTTCAAATTAAAGTATAATTCTTTTAATTCCACTTTTTAGGGATGTAACATAAAAATTAAGTAACAATCCAAGTTTGTAATTTCCCAATTTAAGGTAAGTTAAAACTTGTGCGGTGTGCACATCGGTAAATGATTCCACTGTTTTTATTTCAATTACAACTTTGTTGTTTACCAATAAGTCTATTCTATATCCATGGTTAAGTTTAACGTCTTTGTATATAATTGGCATTGGTTTTTCTTTTTGAACTGATAAACCGGCTAGCAGTAGCTCATGATAAAGACATTCTTGATATGCAGATTCTAATAATCCTGGCCCTAAATGTCTGTGAACTTCAATTGCACAGCCAATAATAATATTTGAAAGTGAATTCTCGTCTTTTTCTTCCATTTTTTATTCTTTGTTAGAATGTTCTTATACAAATGTACAGTTAGAAAACATTATTCTAATCGAATTCCTTGAGTTTTCCTGAGTGGCGGAGTGGTATAGCTATTTCACCAAGTTCCACAAAGGAGTCACAAAGTTTCACAAAGGATGGTACATCCTACATTTTTCTCATAAATTTTCTTTGTGTTTTCCGCCGTGGTGGAGTGGTTTAGCTATTTCACAAAGTTTCACAAAGGAGTCACAAAGTTTCACAAAGGATTGCACATGCAATATTTTTATCTTAAATTTTCTTAGTGTTTTCCTAAGTGGCGGAGTGGTTTTTTTTCTTTGTGTCTTTTGTGTCATAGCTATTACGCAATTGTTCCACCAAGTTCCACAAAGGAGTCACAAAGTTTCACAAAGGATGGCACATGCAATATTTTTCCTATTAATTTTCTTTGTGTCTTTTGTGGTTTTTTTTCTTAGTGTTTTTTGTGATATTTTTTCTTTGTGTTTTTTGTGGAATAGCTTTCCCGAGATTGTTCCACCAAGTTCCACAAAGGAGTCACAAAGTTTCACAAAGGATGGCACATGCAATATTTTTCTCTTGAATTTTCTTTGAGTTTTCCTAAGTGGTGGAGTGGTAAATCTATTTCACCAAGTTTCACCAAGTTTCACAAAGGATTCCAAATGCCATATTTTCCACATAAATTTTCTTTGTGTCTTTTGTGGTTTTTTTCTTTGTGTTTTTTGTGGTATCTCTATTTCACCAAGTTCCACAAAGGAATCACAAAGTTTCACAAAGGGTTTCAAGTGCTACATTTTTCTCTTGAATTTTCTTTGAGTTTTCCTAAGTGGTGGAGTGGAATAGTATATATTTTTTTAGCTCTTTTTTAAACCAGGCAATCCAACAACCAATAAAACCATAAGTGCGGTTATTAATTTTAAGTAAACCGGATCAAGTCCTATGCTTAACGCAAATGCCAAAATAAATCTAAAAATTATTGTTCCTATAATCACCCCCAATAATCGCCACCACAATGAATTTATTTCAAAAAATTTAAGAATAGATTCAGAAATCATTACCGAACCCAAACCTAAAATTACAATTCCTATGCCCATATTTATATCGCAGAAACCTTGATATTGAACTACCAAACAACCAGATAATGCAGTTAGTCCATTGGACAAAGAGAGGCCAATTATTTTTATTTTATCGGTATCAACACCCATGGCTTCCATCATTTCTTTGCTGTTACCACTGGCCCTGAGCACTAAACCAAAATCAGTTTTTAGCAAGGTAACCAATAAAATTAGCGTGCTAAACGCCATAACAATCAACAAGAGTAATTGATTGGCAATGGTTGACTCATTAAAAATAAATGCAAAGATGTTGTTGTTATTGCTTAATGGAATATTTGATTTTTGCATAATCAAAAGGTTTATAGAATACAATGCCGTCATCATTAATATTCCACTCAGCAAGGGTTCAATTTTTAATTTAGTAGTGATTAGTCCTGTAAAACTTCCTGCAATGCTACCTGCAACAAATGAAAATAAAATTGCCAACAAAGGAGAAACATTATTCACTAGCATCACCGCCGTAATTGCCGCTCCCAAAGTATAACTTCCATCGGTTGTAATATCCGGGAAATTGAAAATTTTTACAGAAATAAAAATTCCAAAGCCTAAAAAACTTAGAGCAAAAGCAAGAATTAATGCCGAAAAATAAAAACTCATTTATATGTTTTTAAAATCAGCCAGTACTTTTATCCCATACTTTTTTCTTTGCCCCTCGTTCATCATTCTCACTCTTTTTTTAACTTTTACAATATCCGGAATTTTACTTTTATTTTTTAAATAATTGGCTGCTTCAATTCCTGCTTGGTATCCCCATTGATACATATCCGCACCATAAGCACACAATGCACCACGTTTTACTAATCCTGCTTCGCTTGTAAAAATTGGAACATTACTTTTATTGCATTCGTTTAAAATAGTTTCAAAAGATGCAAATACAGTATTGTCGGGCAATGCAAAAAAGGCTTCTATATTTTTAGAAATTAGTGATTGCACAATTTGCTGCGTTTCGGATGAATTGCTAACGGCGCCTTCAAACAATTGAATGCCTAAAATTTTGCAATCTGTTTTTATCCTCTCTACTGCCAAAACCGATTGCGGTTCTGCTTGATTGTATATTATTCCTAAGGTCTTTATAGTGGGTAAAATTTGTTTCAGCAAATAAACAGAGGTATCTATGTATTCTTGAGTTTCATATACGCCAAAAAGATTCTTTGGAACATTTTTATTTTTGTCTAAAAGTCCAGCCAATTCAGGACTTGGAGATACCATCATACATACAGGAATAGTTTTGCTTTTTTGAATTGCACTAACGGTTGCCACAGTGGGGTTTGTTGCAATTAAATCTACCTTTTCGGAAATTAAATAATCACAAATTTGAACCATTGTTGGAAAATCTCCTTGAGCATTTCTGTATATTATTTTTAAATTGTTTTTTGCTTCAGAAAATCCTTCGTCTTCTAATGCTTTGTAAAATCCGTCTTTGGCTTGTTCTAATGTTTCATCTTTAAAGGCATCTAAAAAACCAATTGTTATTACTTTTTTTTGATTTGAATTGTTGCACGAAAAGTTAAAAACCGAAATAAAAAACAAGGCTGCAAGTGAAAAATATTTCATAGAGAGTATGATTTTTGCATTAATAAAAGCGTTAAGCTAACAAGCAAATTTAATTTAAGTTTCTTTAAAAATTGAAATAATCATTTTTAGAATAAAAATTTATTACGTTTGAACTTTAATATTAATCAAATGTCAACACAAGGTACAGTTTTAGTAATTGGTTCATCCGGACAATTGGGAGCCGAACTAGTTGCAGGTTTAAGGCAAATATATGGTAGGGAAAATGTAATTGCCTCTGATATAAAAGACATGGACAAAGAGCAAATAAAAGAATTTGCTCCTTATGAAACCCTAAATGTTTTAAATGCAAAACGATTGTATGAAATTGTAAGGAAATACGATGTAAAACAAATTTATTTGTTGGCCGCTTTACTCAGTGCAACCGCCGAAAAAAGCCCAATGTTTGCTTGGGATTTAAACATGAACGGTTTGTTTAATGTGTTAGATTTGGCCAAAGAAAAACACATAGATAAAGTGTATTGGCCAAGTTCTATTGCAGTTTTTGGTCCTACAACTCCAAGAATAAATACTCCACAGTTTACCATAATGGAGCCAAATACTGTTTACGGTATAAGCAAACAAACAGGTGAACGTTGGTGCGAATATTATTTTAATAAGTATGCTGTGGATGTAAGAAGTTTAAGGTATCCCGGATTAATAGGGTGGAAAACTGCGCCAGGTGGCGGAACTACCGATTATGCTGTTCACATTTATCACGAAGCAATTAAAAATAATTCTTACGAATGTTTTTTATCAGAGAATACCACTTTGCCAATGATGTTTATGGACGATGCCATTAAGGCAACTTTAGATTTAATGCATTCTAATCCCGAAAAAATAAAAGTAAGAAGCAGCTATAATTTAGCAGGGATGAGTTTTTCTCCCAAAGAAATTGCCTCAGAAATTAAAAACTATTTCCCCGAATTTCAAATCACCTACAATCCAGATTCAAGACAAGCAATTGCCGACAGTTGGCCGCAGAGCATAGACGATTCCGTGGCAAGAAAGGAGTGGGGTTGGAAACCAAGTTTTGACCTCAAAAAAATGTCGGAGGAAATGATTGTGAATTTAAAAAATGAGATCGTAAAATAATTCTCTTTAATTTCTGTTTCACATGCAAGGGAAATTAATTAATAAGCATCTGTGAAATTTAAATTACTTGGTTTTTGTTTACTTGTTTCTTTGCAGTTATTCTCTCAAAATTGGCAGAAGATTCAAGATTTTGCAGGAACGGAACGAGACGATGCAGTTTCATTCACAATAAACAACAAAGCTTATTGTGGAACCGGTTTAAGCCCGTGGTTTGCAGAGTTTGCTGATTTTTATTCTTTTGATTTTAGTACTCAAAGTTGGACCTCAATTGCCAGCTTACCTATTGGCAAAGAACGACAATATGCAACAGCTTTTTCTAACGATACAATAGGTTTTGTTTTTGGTGGAAATAAGGGCGATGTTTATTTGAATGATTTATGGATGTACAATTCAACTAACAATTCTTGGACTCAAAAAACCTCTTTGCCAGCTGTTGGAAGAAATGGCTCCTGTAGTTTTGTGATAAATAATATTGTATACATCGTAGGAGGAAAAACTTCAAATAATACTTTTTTATCCGATGTTTGGGCGTATGATATTCATAACAATCAGTGGGAACAGAAAAACGATTTCCAATTTGGAAATTTTTGGAGGAGTTCAGCAACATCATTAAACGAATTTGGATATGTTATTTTTGGGAAAGATTCTTTAAACAATTATAGTAATCGTGTATACAGATATACTGTTTCCAATGACTTATGGGAGATATTTAGTCAGTTTCCATTAACAGGAAGAACGTATTGTTCAGTAGAAAAATTATACAATCAATTATACATTATTGGAGGTGTTGATTCAAGTTTTAATTATCAAAATGATTTTTGGACATTAGATTTAGAAAACAATCTATGGACACAATTACAATCCATAAACACCTTGCCTTTTAAAGGTGGTATTTCATTTTGTGTTGGAAACGAAATTTTTTATTCAACAGGTATAGATAGCCAGAATAACAGATTAAAAGATACGTGGAAGATAGCTAATCCTACACCAACAAAAGAAATTACAGGCGAAGAATACATATCTGTTTATCCCAATCCCACAGAAAATATTCTAAAGATTAGGAGCAATAAAAAAATTGTTGCAATTAATATGTGGGATTGGCAGCAAAAGAAAATTCTCTGCAAAGAATGTATGCATAACACTATTCAATTAGATATTTCGGATTTTAACAGGGATATTTATTTTATAGAAATTAAAGAAGAGGATAAAATTAGTAGAAGAAAAATAGTAAAAAATTAGCGGATAGTTTGTAGTTAGCGGTAATTATTGACCACGACCAAAGACATGAAAAACAAAATAATTTTCCTTCTCTTTCTGACGATATCTCAGTCATTTGCATTTGGACAAATTAAATTATCGGGGACAATAATAAGCAACACAACTCGGCAGCCCATAGAATATGCAAACATTGGACTTCTCGAAAAAGGCGTTGGAACAGTTTGTAATTCTTTCGGTAAATTCGAACTCATCGTTCCTAACGACTTATTGAACAATTCATTAATAATCTCAAGTCT
>CAIMMJ010000166.1 GCA_903842515.1 uncultured Bacteroidota bacterium
AAATATAAAAACAACTACTAAAATGAAAACAAAAATAACCATTAAAAACAACAGTGCCCTTTTTATTGAAGGAGATTTTGAAATTGTTGACCAACACGGAAATGCTTATGGTCTTGGTGGCCGAGAAAAAATTTCGCTGTGCAGGTGTGGGCACTCCAAAAACATGCCTTTTTGCGATGGATCTCATAAAGCAGCAGAATTTATGAACCAAGCGGTTGCGTTTGATTTGCCTCCCAAAGCATAAATAGTAAGAATAAGAATTTTTAATTATTTATCCTATAGCTCACCAGTTTTGGTAGTAAGCTGCAAGAAAAATATAGAACAGACGTAGCTATTTAATAGTTTAATGTTCCTTAAATAGCAGCAGTTTTTTGATGTAATTTAGATGTGTGTGTTAACTGAGCCCTTTTCTTTTGCACTCAGAATTTTTTTCCATTTGCTAATTTATGCACCTGCAATTATTATTAATTAGCATGTTTCTATTCTTTTGTGAATGCAGCACTCAAACAATTCTCTTGCAGCACCAATATAGCATAAATCTTTAGAAATATTATCCGCATGAACATTGTCTTTTTGCGTGAAGTATAGCGCTAAATTTTCTAGTTTACTTGTGCTTTGGGCAAACAAAACAATAATTAGCTCCATCATCAATAACTACTTTGGCAAATTCAAAAACAATTACATGCTCTGAACCTCTTGCTAATGCTGTTTTTTTTTAATGTTACTTAAAAAAATTTATGCAGGTTAAAGCGCTTGCAACAGCTCTGTAGGTAGTATAACAATAAATATTTTAAATTTAGATAATAATAACTAAATTTGCACACTCAAAAATTGGACCTGTAGCATAACTGGATAGTGCATTTGACTACGGATCAGAAGGTTGGGGGTTCGAATCCCTCCAGGTTCACTTTTTTATACTAAACTGCCTAAACTACTTTTTTTTTACTTGCTTTTTCGGGAATAATAAATGGAGTATTGTTTTAATACGATGCAGAGAACACCAACTAGCAATCATAATTCTTTAAAGAATACAAGACAGGCCATCTGATAAGTAATGGTGTTTTTTTGCTGCTCTATCTAAACCAATTGTTGTTTAAGTTTTGGTCAACCTATTTTAGTAGGAGGTGCTGCTGATTTTTGCCCTTCGAACAATTAAATGAATAAAAGTAAATATCGAACTAATTAGCAGTGCATCTATAATAATTGCAAATTGTATAAAAATCGTTGAGAATATAATACTATTTCTGAAAAGGTTATTCCCTATATACCTACTTGTATAAGTAATATAACCAATAATTTTGTGTTTAGCCTGAGCAGAACTTGTAGTTAAAGTTCCCTCGTCATAGCCATAAGCCTCAAGAATACAAACGAAAAACGTTACACATAAAATTATTATTGAAAGAATAAAATACACTAAAAATATTTTTCTCATTTATTGTTTATTTTATCACAGAGTGTAATTTTTTCTAATATGTAATTTTTATTCAGGCTTTCTAGTTTGTTGATATGTACTCAATTCCTATTTGGTTGTTTTCTTTTGATTAATCATTGTCAACTTGTGTGTTTTAATTGCCTCTCCGCTGACGATCTGCAGCTAATTTATTTTTCGATATTTAATAATAGTGTCTGAAATTACATACAGGAACCACAAGGATACTAAAGTTAAATATACATCAAGGTCATTCCGCAGAAAACAACACATATAAGAGAACAAAGCCTTCTCAAACGGCTTGCTATGTATGGATGAAAAAAAATCTATATCCAAGTACCACGATAATCGTATAAGTACGTAAGGCAAAAAGAATATAAAATGTAAAAACAAGAAAAGAATGTATGGAATTAAGAAGTATTGATCCCATTCCTTTTTAAACATAACGCATTGTGTTTGAATTCTGTTTTCGCACAATAGAATTATTATAGATGTTTATGCCTCTCTTAATAGAATAGGTGTCCTTACTCTCATCTAATCCACTTTTTAATATTTGATTCCAATTAGCCCCCCAGAATAAATCTTTCTCAGAGATACCAAAAGCAGTACCAGCAGCTCCGTAAAGAATATTGCCGTAGTCGTCGTATCGAACTAAGGTGTTATTATAGATTGACCATTCACTGACAGCCGAATGATGGAACTTCTTTCTTTTTATGTCAAGAGGTTTATAATCATTAACCATTGAGTGCCAGAAAATCAATTTTTCTTTATAATTGTTTTTATATGTTGGTTTTAATGCTGAAAAATGTTTTATCCAATATTTTAGTAATTGATTAAATTTTTCAGTGTGGTCTTGTAAATTGTCCCAAAGTACGGGATCCCCTTGCTTGCTTGGTCGCCCTCCGGCTTTTCCTTCCAATTTTTTAATACAATGCAAAAGTGGTGAACTGCTCTGCCAACCTTCTTTTGCACCATAGTTTTTAGTTACAAAAATGAAATGTGGTTTTCCAATATTTTCTATAACTCTTCCAGTATTTATGTTAACTAAAACAGAGTTTTGTTTAGGAAGATTCTTTTTATATGAATAATCACATACATTTTGAGCAAGCTTATTTATAGTATATCCTATAATACTTCCTGCTATCAGACTATCACCCCAGTATTTTACATGTGGATTTTTTGAACGACTTAAAAACATTCCAGGCAATATACCAAGCATCATTTTAATGTCTGGGTTATATTCTTTGAGGTAGGCTGTTTGTAGTATCGAAACTCCAGTAGTTG
>CAIMMJ010000167.1 GCA_903842515.1 uncultured Bacteroidota bacterium
ATAAAGTTTTTTATGAAACAAATATTTGGAGTGATCAGGAATTGATTTTAAAAAACGATCTTAACATTTTGTCTGATAAAATTATTGAACTACAGAAAGAATTAGCTCAAAAAAATGAGCTAATTCTTAATCTAGAAAAACAACTGAAAGGGAATCATTAACAATGTTGTCTAATAAACAAGTGCAAGGTTTACTTCGCCAATAATTCTCTTACCAATTGCGATACAATTTTATTATCGGCTTTACCCGCAAATTCTTTTGAAGCCAAACCCATTACTTTACCCATATCAGCAGGAGAACTTGCTCCACTGTTTGCAATAATAGTAGATAAAGCCGCTTTTATTTCATCTTCCGATAACATTTTTGGCAAGTAAGCTTCAATGATGTTTGCCTGAAATTCTTCGGTCTCAGCTAAATCTACTCTGTTTTGATTTTTATATACTTCAGCAGTTTCTCTGCGTTGTTTTACCATTTTCTGAAGAGCTTTCAGCTCGCTTTCAGGCGTGTGGCCTTCTGCAGATGTTTTAAGCAATAATATAGCAGATTTAATAGCTCTTAATGCTTCTAATTTTTGAGCTTCTTTTGCAAGCATGGCTTTTTTAATATCGCCATTTATAATTTCTTCTAAGGTCATGTTGTTTTTTTTGGCAAATTTATAACAAATTAATTCAAAAAATTGTCTAAACGAATTTACATTATTGGAGGTGGTGCTGCCGGTTTTTTTTGTGCAATCCATCTTGCCGAAAAAAATCCAGATTTTTCAATCACTATACTTGAGAAATCGACAAAGCTACTTTCAAAAGTGATGATATCTGGCGGAGGAAGATGCAATGTTACACATGCTTGCTTTGAAGCAAAAGAGCTGATTAAAAATTATCCAAGAGGATCAAAAGAACTGCTGGGAGCATTCACGCGTTTTGGCCCAACAGAAATGATTAGTTGGTTATCATCAAAACAAGTAGCTGTAAAAACCGAAGCAGACGGAAGAATGTTTCCGGTAAGTAATAATTCTGAAACCATTGTAAATTGTTTTTTAGATGCAGCAAAACAGCTGGGCATAAAAGTAGAATTAGAGTGTTCTGTAATCAGTATGCAACAAACAGAAAACGAAATTTTACTAGAAACACAAAAGCAACACAAGTCTATTGAACAAATAAAAGCGGATGCTGTTGTAGTTTGTACAGGTGGGTTTAATCAATTAAAAGCCTATGAGTTTTTAAAAAACACGGGGCACACAATTCATCTACCTGTTCCATCATTATTCACGTTCAATATCCCAAACAATCCTATTCATGGGCTAATGGGATTATCAGTGCCACATGTTAAAGTAAAAATAAAATGTAGTACTTATTTTACCGAAGGTCCTTTACTTATAACACATTGGGGATTTAGCGGGCCGGCTGTTTTAAAGTTATCTGCTTTTGCAGCTCAAGAATTAGCAAAAGAAAACTATCATACAACTGTTATTATTAATTGGTTAAATGATGAACAAAATGAAGTCAGAGATCGTTTACTTAATAGTTTTAAAGCAAACACAAAAACACAAATTGCCAACTTGCAAGAATTTAATTTGCCCAAACGCTTGTGGCATTTTTTAATTGCAAAAGCTGAAATCCCTTCATCCAAAGTATGCAGCGAACTCACTAAAAAGGAATTGAATAAATTAGTAGAGCTTTTAGTAAACGATCAATACGAAATGAAAGGCAAAACAACCTTTAAAGAAGAGTTTGTA
>CAIMMJ010000168.1 GCA_903842515.1 uncultured Bacteroidota bacterium
ACAGCTTGTCCTATTCTACCAATGCCAATAATTCCTAAGGTTTTTCCTTTTAGTTCTTTTCCGCCACTGTATTTTTTCTTTAATTCATTAAAATCTACAGCGCCGCTAATTGGCATTTTTCTGTTAGAATCGTACAAAAATCTACACATGCTAAACATGCTTGCAATAACCAATTCTGCAACAGAATCAGAGGAAGCTGCCGGAGTATTTGCAACTTTTAAACCTTTTTCTTTTGCATATTCTGCATCAATATTATCTATACCTACGCCGCCTCTTACAACTAATTTTAAATTTGCACAACTGTCAATAATGTCTTTTCTAACTTTTGTGGCACTTCTAACGGTGAGCACTTCAATTGAGTTTGAATTAATATAATCTGCCAAATTCTCTTGAGCAACTTTATCAGTGATAACAGTAAAACCTGCTTCTTGCAGTATTTTTTTTCCAACAGCATCAATGCCATCGTTTGCTAAAATTTTTTTCATTGTCTTATTTCTATTTTAATTTAAAATCTAATTCCTACAACTAAAACATCGTCTATCTGTTCTGCACTTCCTTTCCACTCCTCAAAAAAATTATCCATTTTTTCTCCTTGCTCTTCCATGCTTAGCGATTGAATTGAATGCAAAAATTCCTTGAATTTTTTTGTCATTAACTTTTTACCCAAGGGCCCACCAAACTGATCGGGATAACCATCTGAAAATAAAAACAAGGTGTCTCCTTTGTTTAATGTAGTCTCGTGACCTGTAAAATCTCCTCTGCCTTCCATTTGTCTTCCGCCAATTGCAAACTTATCGGGAGAAATAGTTTCAAAAGAAAATTCGTGATTTGTGATTTTCCTAAAAAGGTAAAAGGGACGTAATGCTCCGCTGTATTTTACTAATCCGGTAATTTTATCAATGGAGCAAATAGAAATATCCATTCCGTCTCGTGCTTCAGTTTCGTTTTGCTTTAGTAGTTCCTGAACACCACGGTGCAACAAATCCAATATTTTAGGGGGTTCAAATACACGTTCTAAATTAATTATTTGATTGAGCAATGAATTTCCAACCATACACATAAACGCTCCTGGAACTCCATGCCCTGTGCAATCTGCAACAGCTAAAATAATCTTTGCACTATCGGCTGTATGTCCTTTGTGCAGTTCATTTGAACCGGAATTGATGTTTTCATTTTCACTTGGGGCTTTAAATTGCAAGTGTGTTTCGCCCTTACTTTCTCTTAAATTAGTGATATCAGAGAACCAATAAAAATCGCCACTAACAATTGCCTTTGGCCTATACAAAACAAAAGATTCTGGAAATGCCTCTTTAAACCTTGCATTAGATGGCAGAATTGCTTGCTGTATATGTTTTGCATAAACTATACTGTCTGTAATTTCCTTGTTTTTAAACTCAACAACTTTATTTGTCTCCAGTAATTCTATATTTTTTAATTCTATTTCTTGTGTCCTATCTTTTACTTGCTTTTCTAGAATTGCTTTATCATTTAGTAATTTTCTTGTTCTAATTCTTATGTATCCTCCAACAATAACAACCAATCCAATAAATAACAAAATATAAAATGTAGAAGTTTTGTAAAATGGAGGACTAATAGAGAATTTATAAATAGTAGGAGTGGAATTCCACACGCCATTATTGTTGCATGCCATTACTTTAAAGGTATAATTGCCTGCGGGCAAATTTGTATAGGTTGCGTAATTTGTTTCCCTTATTGTGTGCCACTCCTGAGAATAATTGCTACCCTCTAATACATATTTATACTGAACATTTTCTGGATTTGTGAGACTTATTGACTTAAAATGAAAAACAATTTCATTTTGTTTGTAGGATAATTCTACACTTTTTGAGTAGTCAAATTTCTCATTAAATATATTAAAATAAGTAAGCCTTACTTGCGGCGGAACTTTATTGATTAAAAATTTAGTGAAATCAAAACTTGCTACCCCGTTAATTGTTCCAAACCACATCAATCCTTGCTTGTCGCAAAAAACAGCATTAGATTTTGTTTCCATTTCAGGAAAGCCTTCAAACTTTCCAAAAGTAAAATAGTCTAATCCTCTAAAATAATTTATTCCTTGATTTGTTCCAACCCATAATTCTTTATTGGCGTATTTAACTAGCGTTATAAAGTCGGAATTAATTTTTGAAGTTTTTAAATCCTTTCTGATTTTTTTTCCATCAAAAACAAATATTCCACCTCCTTCGGTTCCAATCCAAATTTTTCCATTTTCGTCTTCTGAAAGCGACGTTGCATTTGGATGCAATAAGCTATCTTTTATTCCGTAGTGCAAAATTTTAGAACCTAAAATTCTATACACTTCGTTTCCTCTTGTTCCTAGCCAAACAGAATTATCTCGTGCCATTAATATGTCGGTAATTTGTTTTTCAGAAAAATAATCAGAATTAAATGGGTGTGTTTTATCAAACTCTCCATTTTTATTTAAAATAGTTAGTCCATCATTTCCTCCAAGCCACAGCCTTTCCTGCTTATCAAACTTTATAACATTAACTAAATTTCTTTTTAAAGGAAAAGTTCGCACTTCTTTGTTTTTAGGATTTATTACCAATAATCCATCTCTAAAAACAGTTGCATATATTAATCCATTGCTTCCTGTTGCAATTGCACTAACCAAATTATTGCCAAAATATTCAGAAACATCAAAATTCTCTACAGAAAAATTTCTTTTTCCAATGTTGCTTAACACAGAGACTCCTTCGTTGGTGGCCAACCAAATATTGTTGCTAAAATCTTGCGTTATAGAATTTATAACTTCATTTTCTAATCCATTTATTTTATTAATGTGGGCAATCATGTTTCCCCTAAATGCACAAACACCTTTGTCTTGCAAACCAAACCAAATGTTTTCTTCGTTGTCTTCTATAACCGACCAAATTCTATCGGTTGGAAGTCCATTTTGAGAATTATACCATTCATATTTATCGCCATCAAGCAGCACAATTCCTTTTTTCCAAATGCTGGCCCACACTCTGTTTTTTTTATCAATATATATGCTACTAATAATTTCGTTTGGAATATTTTTTTCTGCACTAACAAATTTTATTTCATGAGAATTTGGATTATAGGATATTAAACCTTTATCAAAAGAACCCAACCAAATTATCCCGTTTTTATCTTGAGCAATGCTTGAATAATTATAAACAGGTAAGTTTTTTTCTTTTAAAAATTCAAAATTATTTTTTTGTGCATCATATACTTTTAGACCTAAATCTGTTATGATTAAAAGAGATTTATTTTTTAATGGTAAAATCTGAATTACCAAATCACTCAAGCCTTGCTTTATGCCATAGGGTATTACAGTATATTTTTCTGATTCTTTATTAAAAGTTATTTTTAGTGCACCTGCATTATCGGTTCCTATCCAAATGTTTCCAAAATAATCTTGAGTAATAGTATTTATTCTCTTTGGCAAATCACTATTATTGATAGGCAACTCTAAAAATTTACCTTCTTGTAAATACATTAATTTACCCGATGCAAAACCTATCCATAGTCTTCCACTTTTATCGCAAAATAATGAAGTTACAGAAGCATCAATTAATCCTTCGCGTTTAGAATAATTTGTAAAATACAAACCATCAAACTTTGAAAGACCACCGTCTGTTCCAAACCAAATATAGCCTTCTTGGTCTTGTGCAATTGCCCTTACAGTAGATTGCAACAAACCATCACGAACAGAATAATTTCTAAAATTATAGATTTGTGCTGTAGAAAATGGGGAGTTAAAAAAGTTGAATAAAACAAAGATTACAAAAAAATAATTTCTTTTGTGTGTAGTTTTTTTTTGTAATATGTATAAAAATTTATTCAACTAGAGAAACAATAAAACTTATGTTCCGAAAGAAACAAATAAATTTTGTTATTTCAGAAAATTCATACAATAAAACTTATAGAAGTTGTGCTAAAAATCAATAAAGTATAAAAGCAATTAAAGCTCATTGTATAAATGCTTTAAATCTTTTCTTAGCGAAAGTACCGCATATCTTTTTCGTGAAATTAATGTAGGAACTTTTTCACCTGTTTCTGCAGAAATCTGCTTAAAAGATTTTCCTTCTATTTCAGTTGCAACAAACACATTTTTTTGCTCTTTTGGGAGCTTCTCTAATGCAGAATTTAATGCCAATAGTATTCCTTTGTTTTCTAGCTTGGTTTCTGTTTCAGGATTTCCTGCGGATATAAAATCTTCGTAACCCCTACTATCCTCTTCTTCGGAATATGTAGTAGAGAAAACATCTTCTAGCAGCTGTGGTTTCTTTTTTCTAAACAAATCGGTAATTCTATTCTTTGCCACTCTATAAAGCCAAGCACCGGCAAAATTTATTTCGTTGGTAAACAAAATATTTTCAGCAAAGGATGAAAAAACATCCTGTAAAATATCCTCCGCATCTACATTTGTAGGTACTCTTTTTCTAATAAAAGAAAGTAGTTTTGAAGCTTCGTTCTTAAAAACCAGTGCAATTTTTTGCTCAGCACTTAAAGTGTCATTCAAAGAAAGTATGGCAGTTTTTGTCATAGATTATATGTCGATTCAGAAATGATTTTGTTTTAAATTATTAGACCTTTAAAAAAATTAAATTTATAAATTGATTCATCTTTTGTTCTAACATATTGGTAAAAAGCAGTAAACAATGGAGTTATAGCTTAAAAAAGTTTGTAACTAATTAATTTTTTTTTGACTCGGGATCTATATTATTAAAATAGACTAAATGAACTATCATTTATTTTTCAAAAACCGTGCTAAAATATTTTTTGAGGAATTGATTTTAATGTGAAATACGACTACCGTAAATTTTATTTATGGGTTGTATTTTCTTTTGGATACATTAAAATTGGTGAAAGGACATAAAAACAGAAAAGATTCTAAGTAGTTGAGCCTCAAAAAGTCGTTTTGTAATTTTTTAAATTGGGCTTTGCCCAAACCCATTCACTTCTTTGTCTTGAAACAAAGAAGTAAACAAGAAAATTCAAGGCTCCATTTTATCTTTTCCTCCTGACGTCGGAATCATTTTTACTTGCAAAATTGCGACCCAAAGGGTGATTTCCCTCCTAAAGTCGGGAACTTCCCTTTGGGTACCCCGCATTTTGCCGCATAAAAATAAACAGATAAAATGATGCCGTAAAACTCTCCGAAAAAATGCCATGTTTTTAATAATTTGGACAGAAAAATGGTAGATTAAAATCGTATATCTTCGTCCAAGTCAACTAATTTTATTGGGCTTAAGAGAATTTGAGGGGCTACTAAGTAGATAATAATCTACCTCAAAAATCCGCTATCACGAATATCTTTATAAATGTCATTTAAATTTGTTGGAATAGAAAATAAGGTAAG
>CAIMMJ010000169.1 GCA_903842515.1 uncultured Bacteroidota bacterium
AACAAGGTTTAAAAGTTGTTGCAATTTCTGATCAAACATGTGCCATTTACAATGAAAAAGGAATTGATATAGACAAAGCTTTAACCTTCTCCAGAAATAATAATAACATGCTTAAGGGTTTTAATGGAGGTCAAGAAATTTCAAACGAAGAATTACTAACGCTTGATGTTGATGTTTTAGTTCCTGCTGCAATACAAGGAGTAATTACAAAGAAAAACGCTGCCAACATAAAAGCAAAACTTATAGTAGAAGGTGCAAATGGGCCAACAGAATCATCAGCAGATGCTATACTTCACGAAAAAGGTATTGTTGTTGTGCCGGATATTTTAGCAAATGGTGGTGGTGTAACAGTTTCTTATTTTGAATGGGTTCAAAATAAATACGGACACTATTGGACAGAAGAAGAAGTAAATACAAAACACGATGCTTCTATGACTGCTGCTTTTGAAAACGTTTGGTTTAATGCCAAGCAATATAAAACAACTATGAGAATTGGTGCTTACATTACAGCACTTAAAAAACTCGAAAAAGCTATTACCTACAGAGGTAGATTTTAATTAAGTATTAAATTTAGAAAAAAGGATTCAAGAACATTGAATCCTTTTTTTTTGCTACTTTTCAGCATTGAAAAATACAAAAGCAATAATTATTTCTCCAGCATGGCCTTTAAGAGGTGGCATAGCAAACCTTGCAGAAGCATTGTCAAGGTCTATGAATCAATTTGGATTTGATTCGAGTATCGTTTCATTTAGTCTTCAATACCCTAGTTTTTTGTTTCCAGGAAAAACGCAATACGATGATTCTTCTCCACCAAAAGGTATTTCAATTTTTACATTATTGAATAGCATTAATCCCATTAATTGGATAAGTACAGCAAATTTTATTTGCAAACAAAAGCCTGAACTTATTATTGTTAGATATTGGTTGCCATTTATGGGCCCTTGCTTAGGTACAGTAATAAGAATAGTAAAATGGAAACTGCCAAATGTAACGGTTATTGCACTTACGGACAATGTTATCCCGCACGAAAAGAGATTTGGAGACAGCGTTTTTACTAAATATTTTCTAAAGCCTTGCGATGGATTTATTGCAATGTCTAAATCTGTTTTAAACGACATACAAAGTTTTGTAAACAATAAACCTCTAGTGTTTTCTCCACACCCCGTTTACGATACTTTTGGAGATAAAATAAGTTTGCAGGAAGCAAGAGAAAAACTAAACATCAGCAAGGAAGAAAAGGTTGTTTTATTCTTTGGAATTATACGCAAATACAAAGGATTAGAATTATTACTACAGGCGTTTGCAATTGAAAAAGTAAAGAAATTAAATTTAAAACTAATTATTGCCGGGGAGTTCTACGATGACTCTCAACCCTATTTAGATTTTATTGAATCTCATCAGCTAAAAAACAATATAGTTTTATCTAATGCATATATTCCGTTTGAGGAGGTTAAAAATTATTTTTGTGCCAGCAATTTAGTTGTTCAACCTTATTTAACAGCCACCCAAAGTGGTGTTACACAAATTGCTTATCATTTTAATAAACCCATGATTGTTACCAACGTTGGCGGATTGCCGGAGATGGTAGAAAATGGTGTATCTGGCTACGTTGTAAATACCAACCCTTTAGAAATTGCCGACGCAATTGAAAATTATTTTGTTTTAGATAAAGAAAATGAATTTACTGAAAATGTAAAAGTTGAGAAGAAAAAATTCGATTGGGAATACATGATTCTTTCTATAAATAATCTTTGGGCAGAAATAAAAAAGAAAGCAAAATAAAATTACTTCATAGCTTTCGTTAAATATTTAAGTACAGATTTTTACATTGTTTTTCAATTACTTATTGCCAATTATAATCACTACCTTTGCGGCCGTTAAAAAAAGAGACTATAAAATCTTAGTCAAAAAAAAATTCACAAATAAAAAATGAAAAGAATAATTGAGTACCGCAAAATGTTCGACATTACTGCTGATGCAGACCTTAACACATTAAAATTAAAGTACAGAAGTTTAATGAAAGAGTGGCATCCCGATAAATTTAGTGCCGATGACGAAAAATTTGCAGAAGCAGAAGCAATGAGCAAATCAATTATTGAAGCTTATCATTTTTTAGTAAGTGTTTCTCCAGAAACTCATGCCACTTATGCACAAGAATACGAAAATACCACAAACACAGTTGGCATTGATAATTTTGAATACAAAGGGCAAACTCTAAAAATTACTTTTTTAGACGGCTGCAGCTACGAATACTTTGCGGTGCCCAACAATATCTACAATAAATTACTCAACTCCCCCACTCCGGCAAGATTTGCCCGAAGACACATTTTTACTACTTACATGTACAGAAACGTAAGTAAAAGCATAGTTTTGGCCTAAGTTGTTTTTTTTTATTTGAATTTGAATGAAATTTAACTTCAAAGTTGTGAGTAAAAAACACCTGATCACTTTTTTTGCATTTGTAATTATTTCCTGTTCAGCACTTGCTCAAAGTATTAAAGAGCAGCAAGTTTTATCGCTTTCCGAAAGAAAATTCAAGTGGATGATCAATCTAAACATGGATTCTTTGGAAAATATTTTAGATGAAAATGTGATGTATGTTCATTCTAACGGCTGGACTCAAAACAAACAAGAAATAATTGAGGATTTTAGAACAAAAAAACTGGTATTGAACAAAGTTGAAATTCTTGAAACAAAAATCAGAAATTTTGAAAACACCTATATAGTTAATGGAGTTGGCATTATCACTGGAGAAATAAATTCAAGCTTATTTTCGGTGAAACTAAATTATTCAGAAGTTTATATTTATAAAAACAGAAAGTATTTTCTGTTTTCAAGGCATGCAAATAAAATAAACTAATAAAATCTACCCATTCAACTCCTCTAAAATCCCCATCAATTTATCTTTCAATTCTACCAATCCAAGTTGAGTGTGGCTTGAAATAAAAACATAAGGAACTTTTTTAGGCAATGTTTTCTTTACTAATTTTATTAACTCCTCGTCTAATAAATCAGTTTTGCTAATGGCTAAAACTCTTTGTTTATCTAACAATTCGGGATTAAATTGTTCTAATTCGTTTAACAAAACATTGTATTCTTTGCTTATGCTTTGAGCATCTGCCGGCACAAGAAACAACAAGATAGAATTTCTTTCTATGTGTCGTAAAAATCTAAAGCCTAAACCTTTTCCTTCCGAGGCACCTTTAATTATTCCAGGAATATCTGCCATTACAAAAGATTTGTACTCACGGTATTTTACAATACCTAAATTAGGAGTAAGCGTTGTAAATGGATAATTTGCAATTTCGGGTTTAGCAGCAGATAACACTGAAAGCAAAGTAGATTTTCCGGCATTAGGGAATCCAACCAAACCAACATCTGCCAAAACTTTTAGCTCTAAAATTTTCCAGCTGGTAATTCCTTCTTCTCCTGGCTGAGCAAATCTTGGGGTTTGCATGGTAGATGATTTAAAATGATCGTTGCCCATTCCTCCTCTACCACCTTTGGTTAAAATTCTCTCTTGTCCGTGTTCAGTAATTTCAAAATGAATTTCACCTGTTTCAGCGTCCTTGGCAATAGTGCCCAAAGGAACTTCAAGAATAACATCTTTTCCAAATTTACCTGTTTTAAGAGCGCTGCCTCCATTGCCACCGGCTTCGGCAATTACATGTTTGTGGTATTTTAAATGAATCAGTGTCCACAATTGTTTGTTGCCTCTTAAAATAATATGTCCACCTCTTCCGCCATCACCGCCATCTGGGCCTCCCTTTGAAGTAAGTTTGTCGCGGTGCAAATGCATTGAACCTGCTCCGCCTTTGCCCGAGCGGCAGCAGATTTTTACGTAATCAATAAAATTGTTATCGGCCATTAGTTGTTTTACAATAGGGCATCTACTGATTTGCAGATTGCTCCAAAAATCTCCTCAATACTGCCAATTCCGTTTATTGTGCTTAATTTGTTTTGTGCTTGGTAATAAGATTTTAAAGGTAGGGTTTTATTGTTGTATTCGTTTATTCTATTTTCTATTACCAGTTCATTGGCATCATCGGCCCTGCCGCTTACTTTTCCTCTTTCTAGCAATCTATTTATTAGTTCAGCTTTTTCTACTTCTAATGCCAACATCATGCTTATAGGTGATTTAAATTTCTCTAAAATAGCATCAAGTGCTTCGGCTTGTTTGGTGGTTCTAGGAAAGCCATCAAATATAAACCCTTTGGAATTTGGGTTAGCAGATAATTTATTTTCAATCATACCCACTACAACTTCATCAGGCACCAATTGCCCTTGATCCATCAATTTTTTTGCCTCTAAACCCAAACTTGTGCCTTGCAAAATTTCTCCTCTTAGCAAATCGCCTGTAGAAAGATGAATTAATCTGTACTTAGAAATAAGTTTTTCTGATTGAGTGCCCTTGCCTGCGCCCGGAGGACCAAATAATACTATGTTTAACATATCCACTAATTAAACCGCGAAAATAATAAATAAACACATAGTATTAAATATATAATTTTAGAATTGAGTTTTTATATGTTTTTACAAATTACATTTGCACATTATTTTTAAAATTTGGCAAAGGAAATAAACATCAGAATTAAAGCACACGATTGCAACAATCAATCTTACATTAAATCTTTATGCTCTCTGCAATTGAGCATTGCAATTGAACTTATTACAGGATATTTAATTACAAAAAAAAGTATTGATGCCAGGGGTAGAGAAATATTCTTTGACTTAAATTTAAAAGTATTTATTAGTCCTGAGGTACCAGAAATTCATCAAACAATATCACCATTTTCTATTACACACTCTAAACTGTCTGAAGAAAAAAAAGATAAAAAAATAATAATAATTGGTGCCGGTCCAGCAGGACTATTTGCCGCCCTTGAGTTTATTGAAAAAGGGTTTGCCCCAATAATTATTGAAAGAGGAAAAAAAGTAAAGGAAAGACGCAGAGATTTAGCCGCTATTAATAAAGAAGGTACAGTTAATCCCAATTCTAATTATTGTTTTGGCGAAGGCGGTGCGGGAACATATTCCGACGGAAAACTTTATACACGAAGCAATAAGCGGGGCAACATAAAAAGAATTTTAGAACTATTTGTTTTAAACGGGGCCGATGAAAATATATTAGTTGAAGCACATCCTCATATTGGCACCAACCGCTTACCAAAAATCATTGAAAACATAAGAGAGAAAATCATAGAACACGGAGGAACTTTTCTTTTTAATACTCTTTTAAAAGACTTAATTATTGAACACGATGTAATTAAATCCGTGTTGATAGAAGACATTGTAACAAAAGAAATAAATGAATTAAAAAGCAACTACATTGTATTAGCAACCGGCCACTCTGCAAGAGACATATACGAATTGCTGCATAAAAATAAAATAGAACTAGAAGCCAAACCTTTTGCCTTGGGCATTAGAATTGAACATCCGCAACTATTGATAGATAAAATACAATACCGCTGCTCAACTACCGAAGAATTGAACAATAAAAAACAGTTCCTCCCTCCTGCCTCATACAGCTGGGTGCAACATGCAAACAACAGAGATATTTATTCGTTTTGTATGTGTCCGGGAGGAATTATAGCCCCATGTGCCACGGAGCAAAATCAGGTAGTAACAAACGGTTGGTCGCCCTCCAAAAGAAATAATCCATACGCAAATTCCGGGATTGTTGTTGGTGTAAATGATACTGATTTTAAACAGTTTGAAAGTAGAGGTGTTTTAAAAGGAATGTATTTTCAACAATCAATAGAGGAACTAGCGTGGAATTTTGGAGGCAAAACTCAATTGGCTCCTGCACAACGAATGGAGGATTTTATAAATAAAAAATTATCTTCCTCTCTTCCAAGCTGCAGTTACATCCCCGGCATAACATCAGTAGATTTAACAGAAGTTTTTCCTACCTCTATTTCAACCGCTTTACGTTTGGCATTGCAAGAACAATCAAAAAAAATGAAAGGTTATTTGAGTAACGACGCTGTTTTGGTTGCAACAGAATCTCGTACATCCACACCCGTTAGAATTCCAAGAAACCAAAACGGAACACACGTACGAATAGTAAATTTGTTTCCTTGTGGCGAAGGCGCAGGCTACGCAGGAGGAATAGTTTCGGCAGCCATGGATGGTCAGAACATTGCCAATAAAATAATTCAAATTTTAGGTGCATAATAAAATGGAAAAAGTAAAAGTTTCGTGTGTTTCTTATTTAAATTCTAAGCCATTTATATTTGGATTTGAGCATTTTACAGCCTTAAAAAATACAATGCAATTAGAATTAGACATACCCTCTATTTGCGCCCAAAAATTAATAGAAAACAAAGTTGATATTGGGTTAGTGCCCGTGGCCATACTTAACAAAATGGAAAATTATCAAATAATATCCGATTACTGCATAGGAACAAACGGCAATGTTAAATCCGTTAATTTATACAGCAATGTTCCGCTAAACCAAATACGTGAAATTATATTAGATTTTCATTCGCAGTCCTCCATAACCTTAACCAAAGTATTAAGCAAGTTTTACTGGAAAAAAGAGTTTGCCTTTATAAATGCCAACAAAAATTACATAAATAATATTGCTGGAACTACTGCTGGTGTTGTTATTGGCGATAGAACTTTTGGAATGGAAAATACCTTTGAATATGTGTATGATTTATCTGCCGAATGGAAAAATTTTACTGGACTTCCCTTTGTGTTTGCATGTTGGGTTACTAATAAAAAAAATTTAGCTCCGCAGTTTTTAGATCTGTTTAACCAAGCCTTAAAATATGGCATAGAGCACACCAACGAAGCAATTGCCCAATTAAGTTTAGCAGCAGATTACCAAAATATAAACCTACACAACTACCTGCAACACTGCATAGATTATAATTTAAATTCAGACAAAAAGAAGGCTATGCAAAAGTTTTTACAATTTGCTAAACAAGTATAGTATTGATTAATACTTATTTTCAATAATAAAATGCCCAATTTAGTTTGCTTACAAATAAATGAATGAATTCCTTGTGAACATTCTTTAGATGGACCTGAATTGTTTGAAAAATATTATCATTTA
>CAIMMJ010000170.1 GCA_903842515.1 uncultured Bacteroidota bacterium
GGTGAGGTGGCTGAGTGGTCGAAAGCAGCGCTTTGCTAAAGCGCCGTAGTCCAAAAGGCTACCGAGGGTTCGAATCCCTCCCTCACCGCAAAATTTTATTGTACATATCAGTGCAATAGTTCAGAAAAAAGTTTTCTTACCTCATTATCTATCGCACATTTTATTTTTTGCCCATGCTCCCAGTTAGTATTGATTTGGGTTAAGAAAGGATTTATTTGCTGCTAGTTAAATTAAAATTGTTTGAGAGAGTTGGAGCTTTAACCATTCAGCCATAAAATGGTATGTTTTTTTTACATTTAAATCCTAATACCAATTAAACATACATCATCTGTTTGATCTATGTTACCTTTCCAAGTCTCAAAAAAAGTTTTCAATTCTTTTTCTTGTTCTAACATATTTAAATTATTTAGTTGAATTAACTGGGCCAAGAAAGGTTTATATTTTAATTTTTTACCTTTTGGCAAATCCTTTTTTCCTCCAAACTGATCTGCAAATCCATCTGTAAACATGTATAAACTATCTCCATTTTCTAGGACTAACTCGTGGGTTATGAAAGGAATAATGCTTTTTGATGGGTCAGGAAGCCCAATAGCTTGTTTATTTGGCTTTAATTCTACTAAATCACCATTGTTTTTTATTAACCACAGTGGGTTATTAGCGCCTGCCCAAAGTAGTTTATTATTTTGCTCATTAAAAACGCAAAAACTCAAGTCCATTCCATCTTTTCTGTCTCCATGCATAAACGTTTCTCCAACCAATTGAATTAACCTGTCTAGGATTTTACCGGGGTCATAAATTCCTTCATCAATAATTGCTTTATTTAATGCATTAATGCAGATTACGTTTAGCATTGCTCCCGGAACCCCATGCCCTGTGCAATCGGCAGCAGTAATAAAAATAAGTTCATTGTGCTTGTGCCACCAGTAAAAATCTCCTGCAACAATATCTTTTGGTAAGTAAATTAAAAAAGAGTCCGCAAAAAGAGATTTCAAGCTATCGGGTTTTTGCAAAATAGACTCTTGCAAACCTTTTGAATACTCTATACTCTTTTTCATTTCCAAACTTTTTTCATTTATTTCCTTGGTTTTTTCATGAACGGCAATTTGTAGTTTTTCATTTTGGTCTTTTAAATAATTTAAACGCCATTTAAAATATAATCTTGTGGAAAAAAGAATTAATATCAAGTATAAAGTATAAGCCCAATTGGTTTTATACCAAGGGTGTAAGATGCTAAAACTTAATGTGTCAAAATTGCTCCATGATCCATTGTAGCCTTTACTTCTTACCTTAAATTGATATTCCCCGGGACTTAAATTTCTGTATTCGGCGAAGTTCTCATTTGTTCTATTGGTAAATGCAGTATCTGAGCCAACTAAAATATATTGATAATGTGTTTTATTGTTATTGGCGATTTGCGTACCTGAAAATTGGAATGTAAAATGATTTAAATTATATGGAAACTCCAGCTGATCCTGCAAAGCATACGGAGCTTTTTTTTGACTATTTAATTTGTATTTTATTTTTTTATTCGCCCTTAAAATTTTATTCAAAGGCATATCGT
Source organism: uncultured Bacteroidota bacterium (assembly GCA_903842515.1). Classification (GTDB taxonomy): domain Bacteria; phylum Bacteroidota; class Bacteroidia; order UBA4408; family UBA4408; genus CAIMMJ01. The sequence goes on from CAIMMJ010000170.1 coordinate 1,562, forward strand.
TAATGTCAATACTTGTAATATAACATGGCAATTTATGGGTGAGAGCAAAATATGGCCTCATAACGCTTACCACTGATCCAATACCCCACCATAATTGCCCTTGCTTGTTGGTATATGCAGCGTTATTGTTAAAATCAAGGGCAGCCAATCCCTGCTGTTTATCTAGGTTCTGTAAATCTAAATTATTTAGGTTGAGCTGAGCTAATCCTTTTCCCGTGCCCAAATAAAGAATATTTTTGCACGCTGTTAATGAAAGTACTGAGTTATCGGTTAGTCCAGAATCGGTAGTTATAGATTTTACGTTGTATTTATTTTTATTTGAATTACTTGAATTTATTTGCAATAAACCAGCTCCATCAGTACCCGCGTAGATAGTACCATTTCTGTGGCAATACAAGCTCATAATTAAATCACTGGATAGCCCGTTAGTTTTATTAAAGTGGGAGGCATAATAATTGCCGTTTTCATTTAATATCAATTGATACACTCCATTGCCATAAGTTCCTATCCAAACATCGTTTTGTTTACCTTCTGCAATACTAAAAACAGGAGTTTCTTTAAATTTTTTGCTCAGTTCAACATGAAATAATTGATGTGTAACATTGTCGTAGTAATCTAAACCTTTTTCTGTACCTATCCATGTTTTATTCTTGGA
>CAIMMJ010000171.1 GCA_903842515.1 uncultured Bacteroidota bacterium
AAATCTAAATTAAACACCATTACTTTTGAACAACAATTGCTGTTGGATGCCATATTTTCATTAGATAATTCAGATAAAATTAAGTACCTTGCATCAATATCTTCATTAAAGATGAAATATGGAATTAAAAGTACTCAATAATTTAAAATTTATATATGCTTAAATTATACTCAAAAATTCTGTTTGTATTCTGTTTAATTTTTTCATTAGTAAAAATAAACGCACAAACAATAACAAATGTAAATCCTAACAACGCAACTAGAGGTGCTTCTATCGATGTTTCTATAACAGGACAAAACACAATTTTTGGACAAGGCACATCCACCAATCAGGCTTGGTTTAACCAAGGAAGTTCAACCTTGTATTCTTCATCAGTTACCGTTAATTCTGCCACCAGTGTATTAGCTCACTTTGACATTCCAAACACAATGCCTTTAGGAGTATATACAAGCAATGTTACCAATGGTTTTCTTGGAAATTTAAGTTTAAGTAATTCTTTTACAATTACGCCAAATCCTGCTCCTCCGGCAATAATTAACGTAACACCAAATACAGGTACCTTAGGGCAAACATTGTCTGTAACTATAACAGGTCAAAACACTCATTTTAATCAAGGAACAGGAACTTTAGTGTTCAATCAAGGTTCGTCTACATTATTTACATCAAATTACAATTACACAAGCAATACACAATTGGGTTCAACACTATTTATACCACCCACTGCCAATTATGGTTTTTACGATGTTTCTTATACTAACGCTTTTGACGGTACCGTTCAATTGAACAATGGATTTTTAGTAGCCCCTCCTTGTGGAAATATTTCAGTTGAAATATCACAACAACCTTGTGAAAACTCTCCAGGCATAATTAATATAACAGGAGGCACTGCTCCTTATTCTATAGTAATTGATGGTAATACATTTGAAAATGTTTCAAACCCTTTTCTGTTTTTACCCTCAACATTTGGAACCTATACCGTTAATAACGTAACAGATTTTTTTGGTTGCTCTAGTGGTAATTTATCAAATGTTACACTAACCTATCAGAGTTTTACAGCAAGTTTTAGCTCATCTAATGTTTGTGCGGGTGTCCCTGCTGATTTTACCACCACTATTGAATCTGCCAGCGGAATTGCAAACAGTTATTATACCTATGGAGACGGAAGTTTTGGATCTTCTAACTCTCATATTTATACCAACGGCGGCACTTATTCGCCATCGTTGTTGCTGGAAAACAATTTAGGATGTTTTTTAAACGTTCCAATTTCTGCACCATTAACTATTTTACCTCAGCCAGAATTAGTAGTTTTATCCAGCACAGATGCCAGTTGTGGCAGCAGCAATGGAGCATTTGAAATTTCGGTTACGGGAGCACCAAATCTAAATTTAAACATCAGTGGCCCTCTAAATTACTCTTCAACAAGCACTATTAATTCAAATCTTGCTGCAGGAAACTATTCAATAACGGTTGAAGATGGAAATGGATGCAGCAACAGCAGTAATTTGCAAATCAATAATATTTCGCAACAAATAAATATATCAGGTAACATAACTTCGTCAGGACTACCCGTTAGTAATGCAACGGTTAATTTATACAATTTAAATGATGCGGAGGGTGAATTGTCTGTTTCCTACTCCAGCTTTTCTAATACTAATGGAGATTATTCATTTTCTAATTTAGTAGAAGGAGAATACATTTTATCTGCTACACCGCCTTCTACTTTGCCTCTGGCCATAAGAACATATTATCCAAATTTTGGAGTTTGGTTTTTGGCAAATACAATAAATGTAAGTTGCACCTCTCAGGCAACAGCAAATATTAATTTAATAAATGGCATACAGCAAATTGGAAATAATACTGCAAGTGGCAGCGTTCAAAACATAAGCGGTGTGCCAACTTTTTTACCTGTAGAAGGAGCAGAAGTGTTAGCGCTAAATACAAGTTCAAATCAATTTGTTTCCAGCACCACAAGCAATTCCTCTGGTTTGTATTCTTTTGCTGGATTAGTTTCTGGCAATTACTCTTTTATTGTTGATATCCCGGGCTTAAACATGATTGGAACCCATACAATTAGTTTATCTAGCAATCAAACTACTCAAGACTTAAATTATTATGCAGACACAGTTGCAAGAACCATTACTAATTATTTTGAAACTGTTGGAGAAAAATATATTTTAGACAAATCGATAAATGGCATTGTTTATCCCAATCCATTTTCTAAGTCAACCACCATAAATTATTCTTTAAATCATAGTGCAAATGTTACCATAGAAGTGTTTAATCTCTTAGGAGAAAAAATTGTTACGCTAGAAAATTCCAATAAAGTATCAGGAAACCATCAAAGTATTTTTGATGCAAGTATATTTGGCAAAGGAATTTACTTTATTCAGCTCACTGCAAACACTTCAAAAAAGACATTTAAAGTAATTTGTTTAGAATAATAGTTCTTTCAAATAAGTCATAAGTTAGTACAAAGAAACCTTGCAAATTGCAAGGTTTTTTTTAATACTATTTGTTATTAGATGGCATTAATTGGGTAATTTTTTCCTTTACAATAAAAAAATCATTGGGGTAGGTTCCTCTAAGTAGTAAGCTATGTTGGGCTGTTTCATAAAACACTTTTCTGGCATTGTAAATTTCATTAAGTTTTAACTCCAACTCTTCCAATGTTTTTAGTTGCGAAAACATTGGTCTGCTCTCTCTTTTTTCAAACAGCCTTTTTCGTAAAATATCTTTGGGCAATTCTAAATATATGGTTGTACCTGTGGCATTCATCCACTTAATATTTTCCATATAACAGGGTGTACCACCGCCGCAAGAAACAACGGTATTTTGGAACACAGAAATTTCTTTTAGCGTTTTGCTTTCGAGATTTCTAAAATAATCTTCACCAAATTTTTGCCAAATTTCAGTTATTGTACTATCAGATTTTTTTTCAATCAATTTATCCAAATCAATAAAATTAAAATCCAATAGTTTAGCCACATTTTTGCCAACAGAGCTTTTTCCTGTTCCAGGCATTCCAATTAAAAAAAATACCATCACTAAAAATGATTCAGTGCCATTGAAATATTTTGCAAGCCTTTTTTTAATTCTTCTTTGGTTGGCCAACCAAATCCCAATCTAAAATAATCATCACTTACCTCAAACCAATGTCCGGGTCCAACATAGGTTGAATACTGCTTTAATAACAACTCATAAAATTTAGCAGTTTCTATTTTCTTTTTAATTTTTACCAAGCAAACGCAACCGCCTTGCGGAAGGTTTGTCTCTACCCTATCTTCAGTGTCCAACCATTCTTTTAGCAATTGAAAATTTGTTTCTAAGTGCTGCTCAACATTTTTAAGTAGGTGTGATTTTTGTACCAGTGCATTTAATGCCAATTGTTCATCAATAACTGAATTGCACAATACTATTTGTTCCTTAGCTGCTAAAAAATTCTCCATAATCTTGTTGTTTTGGCATACCAACCAACCAATTCTTAGGCCCGGCAATCCATAAGCCTTGCTCACCGAAGTTACAGAAATTACGTGTGAGCTTCTAAGTGCTAAAAGTGATTTTGATTGTTCTCCAAACGGAATTTCTCTGTAGGTTTCGTCTACCAATAAAAATATATTTCGCTCTTGTGTAAAGTTTAAAAGCCATTCGATATCCGTTTCAGAAAGCACTCTTCCTGTTGGATTATGAGGACTAGTTATACTAATTAGCTGAGTATTTTCTTTAACATTATTTTCTATAAATTCTTTGTCCAAAAAATCTTTACTTGGCTCTACTTTTAAATAAGAAATTTCACAACCAATTGCTCGGGGTGTTTCAAAATTTGTAGCATAATTTGGGTGCATAACAATTACGTGGTCGCCCTTGCCCAACAAAGAAGTATTTATAAAAAACAATGCACCAATTGCACCAGGGGTGATTAAAACGTGATTAATATCTTTTATTCCTTCGTCTTTCGCAATTTTTTTTCGCAAATCTACCAGTCCATAATGATCGCCATAGCAGAGCAAAATATTGTCGTCTAATTTTCCTAAATCTTTTAAAAATAAATCGCTTACACTACTTTCGGATAAGTTGTATTTTATGGTATCATAACCTAATTGCTCGGGCGATTCAACTTCAATAGGCATTCTTCTGTATTGCATATTTTAAATTTTATATTGTAAAAGTAAAGTATAAATTTACGAATCTTTTTTGCTCCACCACGGCAGGCTAAATTTTTTAAAATTGAAAAGACTATTGATTCTAATTTTTATTTTTTGTGAGTTTAGTAAGTTAAGTTTTGCACTTCCTAAAATATCCAGGCCCGAATTTTTTTGGGTTTTGGCTCATCCATTTGTTGCAAAAAAAACATTAACTATTAGCAAGGATGTATTAAAAATTACACTTGAACTAAAAAAAGAAAGAAGTTTAGACACATTGATTTCTGGTGGTAATTTAGATGCATTTAAACACACGTTCTGGATGGCCTACTTAACTTCTAAAATTGGAAAAAGAAGGGCTTTAAAGCTTGGCAAAGCTCACGAAAAAGGCAATTATTTGCAGTATAAAAAGCACAAAAAAGAAGACGGACAATTGCCAGATTCAATTTCGATGGTAATGGATTTATGGAACAATAATTTAGGAGCAGAAATTTATTTAACCAACAAAACCAAAGACAAAGAAGTATTAAAAACAAAAGTAATTGAGGCAGTAAAATCGGGCAAAGCCAAAACATTAAAAACCAATTCAAAGTATGAGTTTTTAGATTGCGACAGTAACGTTATTGATTTAAAAAAATATCAAGGAAAATGGAACGTGCCAAAATGTTTAATAAATTCAGGAAGATTATTTCAGCATAAGTTTTTTTAGAGTGGCAGATGCAGCTAAAACTAAGCCATCAACTCCTTTGCATTTAGAATTGCTGCTTGGCCGGGATTTCCATTGCTGAGCATTTTAGCAATTTCTATTACTCTTTCTTCTTGAGACAATTGCTTGATTTTTGAATTTGTTTTTTGATTATCGGACTCTTTGTAAACAAAATAATGATTCTCTGCTTTGCCCGCAATTTGAGGTAAATGTGTAATTGCAATTAATTGGGTTGTTTTAGACATTTTTTGCAACATCAAACCTACTTTGTAAGCCACTTCACCAGATACACCTGTATCTATTTCGTCAAAAATAATTGTTGGCAAACCTTGGTGCAACGAAGAAATGTATTTAATTGCCAACATCAAACGTGATAATTCGCCGCCCGAAGCAATACTTGAAATGTTTTGTGCTGGCATTCCTTTGTTGGCAGAAAATAAAAATTTAATCGTATCCAATCCTGTTGAATTTAATTCTGGCAAGGAACTTAATTCTATAATCAGTTCAGAGGATGGCATGCCCAAATCTACTAGTAATTCCACAATATTTTTTGAAAGTAAACTGGTACTTGATTTTCTTTTTTTGCTCAATTCCAAAGCCAATTTATTTAAATCTTGCTCTAGCTTTTTTGTTTCTTTTGATAAATTATCAATTTCTACATCCAAGCCCGAAGATTCAGAAAGTTTTAATTCTATTTCACTATAAATTTCTATTAATTGATTGGAATCTAAAACAGCATGTTTCTTTTTTAATTTTTGAATTAAACTCATTCTTAAATTTAATTCATCCAGTTTAAGTGGATCGTAAACAAAACTTTCGCTTTCCTTTTCAAGTGTTGCTTTAATATCTTTAAGCTCTATATAAACAGAATCGATGCGGCTTTTGAGTTCAGAAAATTCTTGTTTGAATTTTACAATAGTTGAAATCAAATTTTTTGATTCATTAAGTTTTATCAATACATTGTTTTCTTCCTCACCAATAAAGAAAAATACTTTTTGCAAAGAATTTTGTATCTCTTCGGCATGGCTCAATTGGTTAATTTCCGTTTCTAATTCTCCTTCTTCATTCTCCTTAATCTTTAACTCTTCTAATTCTGAAAACAAAAAATTTAAATAATCTTTTTCTTGATTAAATTGTTGTGCCTTTTGTTTTAACTCTTCTAACAATTTAATTTTTTGCCTGTAGGCATTAAATTTTAGAGAATATTCATCTCTTAACTTTTGATTTCCGCAAAAGCTATCCAATACATTTATTTGAAACAAAGATTGATTTATTTCTAATGTCTGGTGCTGAGAATGAATATCAATTAATTGCGATGCAAGAATTTTTAAAATAGAGAGGTTAACGGGTGTGTCGTTTACAAATGCCCTGGAATTTCCATTTGGATTAATTTCTCTTCTAAAAATTGAAACCTCAGAATAATCTAAATCGTTTTCAGAAAAAAAGTCTTTGAACCAATTTTCCACAGTTTCAAATTCCGCTTCAATAACACATTTTTTTGATTTGTCTTGCAAGGCAGATACATCTGCTCTCTGACCTGCAACTAACCCTAATGCATCCAGCATAATAGATTTTCCTGAACCGGTTTCTCCTGTAATGATGCTTAAACCATGGCCGGGAAGAATTTCGGTTTTATCAATTAAAGCGTAGTTGGATATAGATAATCTCTTTAGCACAAAAGCAAAGTTAATGCAAACAATTTAGAAAATTAAAAGAAAAAATTACTGCTGTAGTTTTTGATATTTTTGACCATTTCCGGGATCAATAATACTGAGCGTGGTAAATATTTTATTCTTTTGGTCGCTTGGTGCCTCTTTATAAATATTTACAATTTCGTCGGCCTTGGCCCAAAAAAAAGTTTGCATTAAATAAGAACCCGGAACAAGGTTATGCACTATTTTTAAATTCTCAATAGATTCTAAAATTGCAAGTCTGGCATTGTCTATATCTGTAGCCATAATATCTAAACCTTTGCGGTGATATTTATACATTGTTTGTCTTATGGCTTTGTAATTTCCATTGGTATAACCATCGGCAAGCCAATACCTGTTTTTATTTCCTTCAAAAGCTTTCCACCCTTTTTCTGGAGTATTTTGAGCATTGTTTACAATGGTTAGCGCTTTTTGGAAGTATGGGCTGCCGCCCTCAGGTGCAAACGAATCGTAATCTAATCCTAAAATGATGTAAGCATAAAAACCCATTAATGCAGTAAGGTTGTTAGAAAAGGTATTTTCTTGAAATTCTAAGGGTTGAAATTCTACGTAACTAAAAGAAAAATCCGGATCGTTATGGCTCATCAATAAAGAAGAATAATTTGTTCTGTAAGTTGGCCTTCTGCATTGAACAACTAATCCGGCATCAAAATCATTTATAGATTTTCTGCTAGTGATTGTTATGGTAAAGCTGCACTCTATTCTTTCTTCTTGCTTAAAGTTATCTTGCGTCCACTTGGTATTGTTCATGAACTCCATTAAAGAGTTTCTTAGAGTTTCAAAAATTCTTTTATCAGAACCCTGTGCTTGCTGAGAGTTTATAGTTATGGTACAATTTAACTCTTGCGAAACTATTCTTGAACTGCAAACGCACAACATTAAAAATAAAACAATTTTTATTCTATTTATCACAACTTTGGATTTATCAATTTTACAATTTCATTCACAATTTCCTGGCCCAACAAAGACTTTTCCATTAACTCTAATTTTTTTATTTTATTGCCTTTGTGTATAAAAGTTACCTTGTTGGTGTTTCCTTCAAAACCTGCGCCCTTATCATTTAAGGAATTAAGAACGATCATATCGGCATTCTTTGACTTTAGCTTCTTTTGTGCATTTTCTATTTCATTGTCTGTTTCAAGTGCAAACCCAATAATTCTTTGATTTTTTGTTTTATTCTTTCCGGCATAAAGCAAAATATCTTGTGTAGGTTCTAAGGCAATTTGTAGGTTATTATCTACTTTTTTTATTTTGTTTTTTATGGGATTTTTAACTGTATAATCAGCCACAGCAGCCGAACAAACCACAATATCTGAATCTTTAAAATTCAATTTAAAACTATTCATCATTTCATGTGCAGAGACAACATCAATTATAGTACAAGAATTATTTTTAATTGCTTCATCCATCGGACCTGCAATAACTGTTACCTCTGCTCCTCTATTTACAAAACAGGTTGCAATTGCAAATCCCATTTTACCAGACGAAGCGTTTGAAATGTACCTTACCGCGTCAATGTATTCTCTGGTAGGGCCTGCAGTAATTAACACTTTCTTATTTTTTAAATCTAATTTAGATGAAAAGAAATATTCTATTTCAGAATAAATTTTTTCTGGTTCTTGCAATCTCCCCTCACCTTCTAAACCGCTGGCCAAAGGGCCGCTGTCTGGCATTAATATTTTATTTCCAAAGAGCTTAAGTTTTTCTATGTTATTTTTTACAGCGAGGTGTTTCCACATGTCTAGATCCATTGCGGGTGCAATCATTACCTGAGTTTTGCACGACAGATAAGTTGTTGTAAGCAAATTATCACTTTGACCATGTGCAAGTTTTGCCAAAGTATTTGCTGTGCAAGGTGCTACAACAAATAAATCTGCCCATAAACCAAGCTCCACGTGATTGTTCCAAGTGCCATCGGATTGGTTAGTAAACTGGGAATAAACGGGGTTTCCGGATAAAACAGAAAGTGTTAATGGAGCAATAAAGTTACATGCATCTTTGGTCATAATAACTTTTACAGATGCACCACTTTTAACTAACAAACGGGTGAGACTTGCAATTTTGTATGCTGCAATTCCACCCGTAATGCCTAAAAGTATATTTTTACCCGCAATCATTTTTGCGGCTTAGCAGTAAATATTAACTATTTGCATCTTCCTCAGAAGGTCTTCTGAAATAAATTTTATCGTCTAAGAATTCCTGAATTGCCACCAATGTTCCTTTTGGCATTTTTTCGTAATGCTTAGAAATTTCTATTTGCTCTCTGTTTTCAAAAATTTCTTCGAGATTGTCTGAACTAGAAGAAAACTCCTCTAGCTTGCTGTGCAATTCTTCTTTTACTTCGGCACTTATTTGATTTGATCTTTTAGAAATAATAGTAATTCCTTCGTAAAGATTACCTGTTTTTTCTGCCAAATCGCTTAAGTTTCTAGTGATGGTAGAATTTTCGCCGTAGGTTTTTTTAATGTTACTCATTTTTTATTTTTGTTTAACCGTTTGTTTTAATTGTTTTTAATCTCTTCTTTGAAACTTCAAAGATTTGTTCTGCTTCTTTTAAATATTTACTTGCAGGATAATTGTCCACAAATTTATAATAAAATTTAACAGCTTCCTCATATCTTTCTTTTTGTTTTGACTCAATGCTGTTTTGCGCCAACAAATACTGTGATTTTAATATTAAAAACTGTGACTCTTCGCAGTATTTAGAATCAGGAAACTCCTTGATAACATTATTAAAGGATGTTATGGAAGCCTTGTAATCCGACATGTTGTAATACATTTTGGCATAATCGTACACTTTATTCTGCAACTTTAACCTCAATTTATCCATCAATTCGTTGCATTCAGTAACTTTAACACTGTTGGGATACATGGTTAAGAACAACTGAAATTCATTAATGGCCAATAGAGTATTGCTCTGATCCAATGTATACCTTGGCGAATCTAGATAATAACAATATGCATTTAAATACATTGCCTCCTCAGCTCTTTCGCTTTTGGGAAAAGTTTTGTAGAAATTCTTAAAGTGATAACTAGCTAATAGATAATCTTCCAGCCCGTAATTGCAGTATGAATAAAAGAAAAAACAATCTTCTGCTTTTGAAGTTCCTCTGTAAACAGTCATCAATTCTTCAAACAGAGGTAAAGCCCTTACATAATCTTTTTTATCGTAGTATTCTTTAGCTTTGGTAAACTTTAGGCTATAATCGGAACTCTTTAGGATTTTTTGATACTTTGAGCAGGAACTCAAAACAACAATTGCAGAAAAAAGAATGACAAGAAATTTCCTCATTTTTTTGAAAGTTGGCAAAGATAAACAAAAAATGAGCTCAATTAGTATTCCACTTGCAAAAAATAGAATTCTTAAAACAAATTAGTTTGCACATTATCCAATTCAGGTTTTGATTCATTTGCTTGAAGTGCCAATTTATAAGTAGCTAATACTCTATTTCTTGCATACACATGGTCTACAATTGGCTTGGGATATTTTGTACTTAAATATTCAGGCACCCATTTTTTTATGTATTCATAATTGTGGTCAAATTTTTTGGTTTGTTCGTATGGATTAAATACTCTAAAATAAGGAGCAGCGTCGCAACCACTTCCTGCTGCCCATTGCCACCCACCATTGTTTGATGAGAGTTCAAAATCATTAAGATGTTTAGCAAAATAGGCTTCGCCCCACCTCCAATCAATCAATAAATGTTTGGTTAAAAAACTTGCCACCACCATTCTTATTCTGTTGTGCATAAATCCTGTTTCATTTAATTCTCTCATGCCTGCATCCACTATTGGGTAACCAGTTTGTCCCTTGCACCAGGCTTCAAATTCCTGTTCGTTGTTCCGCCATAAAATTCTATCGTAATTTGGTTTAAATGAGTTTTCTACCACATGCGGAAAAGACCAGAGTATCATCATGTAAAAATCTCTCCAAATTAATTCATTCAGCCACGTTTCATTTAACTCTAGTGCCCTGCTGGCTATTTCTCTTATGCTTATTGTACCAAATCTAAGGTGAACACTAAGTTTGCTTGTGCCACTGATGGCAGGAAAATCTCTTTGTTCTTTGTATTTTTCAATTTGTTGGGCATGAATTCTGCTAGAAGGAAAAATTGTATTGGTAGATTTAAATCCAATTTCCTCCAAGCTTAATACCTTTTTGAATTTTGATTTGTTAAAGTTGCCGAAATAATTTTCGCAAGGGTATGATTTTAAGTAAAACGGACTCAGCTTACCTTTCCATTTACGCATGTAGGGCGTAAAAATTGTATATGGCTTTCCATCTTCTTTTGTTATTTCATTTTTCTCGAAAATACATTGATCTTTACATGTAAAAAACTCAATAGATTTTTCTTTTAGAAATTCCTCTACACTTAAATCTCTTGCAATTGCATAAGGCTCATAATCGTGATTGGCATAAACATTTTTTATGTTATGTTCTGAACAAAGATTTTTTATGATTTGCAGCGGATTGCCATAAAACACCCAAAGCGTTGAGCCCATTTCTGCCAATTTATTTTGAATATCTTCTAATGCATGATGAATAAATTCTACTCTTCTGTCTTTTTTGTTTTCTAGCTTATCCAGTATGTTTTTATCAAATATAAATATTGGTTGAACCAAGCTATTGCTGCATAGCGCCTTAAATAATGCAGCATTGTCATTAATTCTTAAATCTCTTCTATACCAATACAAACTTATACATTCATTATTCATTGTCTTTTTTATTTTTATAAATCTATGCTAAATATTATTCTAAATTTGCAATTCTTTTTTAAATAACAAAGTGATGCAGTTAGAGTTTATAAAATTTGAAATAAAAAATGGGATTGCTACCATCCAACTAAATCGTCCCGAAAAATTCCACAGTTTTATTAGGCAAATGGCTTTGGAAATGCAGCAAGCCTTGGACCATTGCAACAGAGATAACGAAGTTAGAGCCGTAATTTTTACAGCCAGTGGAAAAGCATTTTGTGCAGGCCAAGATTTAAGTGAAGCCATAGATGAAAATGGGATAGAAATTTCGGCCATAGTAGAAGAACATTATAACCCAATAATATTAAAATTAAGAAACCTAACCAAACCGGTAGTTTGCGGCGTAAATGGCGTTGCGGCAGGCGCAGGTGCAAACATAGCATTGGCATGTGATATTGTTGTTGCAGCAGAATCTGCAACGTTTATTCAAGCATTTAGCAAAATTGGTTTAGTGCCTGATAGTGGCGGAACGTTTTTGCTTCCCAGGTTAATTGGCTTTCAGAGAGCTACAGCACTTATGTTATTAGGAAATAAAGTTTCTGCACACCAAGCCAAAGAAATGGGAATGATTTTTAATGTTGTAAAAGACGAAGAATTAACCACAGAATTAAATAGAATTGCTACGCAGCTTACAAACATGCCAACAAAAGCATTTGAATACACCAAAATTTTGTTGAATGAGTCAATGCACAACTCATTAGAAAAACAACTTTCATTAGAAGGCGAATACCAGCAAAAGGCAACAGAAACTAATGATTATAAGGAAGGCGTTAGAGCATTTTTAGAAAAAAGAAAACCAGTATTTAAAGGCAATTAATAATTTATTTTGGACAATTTATTTTCTATAAGCCCAATAGACGGAAGATACAGGGCAAAAACTGAACCTTTGGCAGGCTTTTTTTCTGAGTTTGCCTTGTTTAAATACAGGGTAATGGTTGAAGCAGAGTATTTAATTGCTCTGGATAAATTAAATTTAGAAGGCTGGAAAAAGCTAGATAATGCTGAC
>CAIMMJ010000172.1 GCA_903842515.1 uncultured Bacteroidota bacterium
TGCGAGCTATTTTGATTTATTTCTTTTACTAGGTTACCGAGGACATCGAAAATTTGAACTTTGTTAGAGTTGCCTTCAAGTGATTGTAATTCTAATGTAAATAATCCTTCAGTAGGATTGGGGTAAATTCTAAAATCGCCTTTATCAATGCCTGGATTTAATTCAGTGGATGCTAAATAATCTTTCATCCCTAAAACATAATCCCCCAAGACCAATGAATCTATTCTTATGCTGCCTAGTTTGTCGTTTGTGTTGCCCATAACTTTGGAGTATTTAGGAAAAATTTCCCAATCCATTGATGCATCTTTTCTAAAGAATAAAAATAAACTGTCTTCACTACCATTGATAAGTAAATGATCTAAGTATTGATTCCCAGAAAAGCCATTAGACCTTCCGTCGTAGGTGAACGCAGCTGTGCCCGTGTAATTGCCATTTAAAATTCCTTCTATTGTAAAATACCTTTGAGGAGACAATCTGTATGGCTTTTGATTCTTAAAACCATCGGGGGCGGTATAATGGTGCACCACCCTAATAAGTGCGGAGTCTGCAATATTTGTTGTGTTTACAGTAATTTGAGCCGGTTGAAAAGATTTAGAACCGTTTGATTTTATGGTATTTGTTACAGCAATGGATGCCAAACCAATTTTTTCATTTTCGTTTATAAAAATTACTTTAGGAAATACAGTACTTGTAATTGTTGCTGATGAATTTTGAGATGAAACATTTACTGTTATTTTTTCTTTGTTCCAATTTTGATCCACTAAAGTTAGTTCAATAGGGAATGAACTGTAATAGGTATTGGTTCCTTTGAGCTTTTGTTTGAAATAAACTTTTGTTTGAATATTTGCAGGCATGTTGGTTTCAACTCTAAACGAATCAATTGTTGCATCTACAAATCCACCCTTAAAAACCCAATCGCTAAAAAAGGCAGTTAAATTTTGTCCGGAATATTGCTGTAAAAAATCGCGTAAATCTTCAGATGAGCAGGCAGTAAATTTTTTTTCTTGTAAGTAGTTTCTAATTCCGTTAAAAAACAAACTATCTCCCAAAAAACCTCTTAATGAATTGGCAACATCTTCACCTTTCATATATGTATGTTCTCCATACGTATATTGGTGGGGAACTCCGCTAACCGGAAAATATTCTCCCTCTTTGTAATTTGAAAAATGCAGCACTTGGTCTCTATTTTCTTTTATTGCATTTTCAAACGCTTGTCTAGAGTATTTGTTTTCTGTAAACAATTCAGAGCAGTAGCTGGCAAATCCTTCGTTTAGCCACATGTCTTCGTGAGTTTTGCAAGTAACTAAATCACCAAACCACATGTGCGATAGTTCATGGGCCATTAAGGGTGCTTCGTAAGTTGTTTGTCCGTTTATAAAGCCTCGTGGATAGGCAATGTTGGTTACATGTTCCATTGCACCAGCTGTAAACGGAACCATCACATATCCCACTCTTGGAAATTGATGTGCCCCAAATTTACTTTCAAAAATGTCGAAGCAATCTTCAAGATTTATAAAAGAACCATTTACTAAATTGGTATCGTTTGGCAGAGCGCCTATTTGAACCAATACCTGGCCATTAAGTCCCGAAAAAGTTTTTTGAATTGTGGCATAAGCGCCCACAGCAACTGATACTAGATAACTGGGAACAGTTTCCTCTAAATTCCATTTCCAGGTAATTGTGCCATTGTTGTTTTGAATTGTATCTGTAAGCAAACCTCCGCAAAATGCTTTGTGGTTGCCAAGAGTTGTAATGTTTGTTTTTACCGAAAATCTTTCTGTAAAATTATCAAAGCAAGGGAACCATATTCTTCCATAATTATGAGGTTCGGCAATAAAAGCAACACCAATATTGTAGGCTATATTATTCTGAAAATAGAAGCCACCAAAACCATTTGGCTCAACTCCTGGTGCACCATGATAATATATAGTTACGCTAGTTTCTTGCTGCAAATTAAATGTTTGATTTAAATTTATTTTTAATAAAGTATCGTTGTATATAAAACTAAGATTTTGCCCATTGAAATTTACGATGGAATCAACGGTCATACTTAATAAATCTAAATTTATTTTATTTATCCCGTTAACTTTTGGTATAAAAGTAATTTTTGAATTACCTGAAATAATTTTAGTTGTAAAATCTGTAATGTTTAAATTTATTTCTGTGTTTATAATATCAATAGAATCGCTGCGGGTATCTGTAGGATAGGAATTTTGTGGAGCCAATAATTTCATTTGACCAGCCCATAAAAGATTACTAAATACTGCAAAAATTATAACACTAATTAGATGTTTCATACAATAAAATTTGAAATTACTTTTTCTTACAAATAAAAAAAACACTACTTGTAAATTTATGGTTTTTCTTGAATTTAAACCATTGAGCAGACTCTGGGAAAGGATAAAATGCAGGTTTTAATGTTTCCAAAACAGTAAATTCTTGTTCAACAATTTTTTTCCAATTGTTGATCTTGTATTTTTTAATGTCAAAAAAAACTGTTTTGTTTTGGTGGCTGTGCGAGTTTGGAACAAATAGTTCTCTAAATGTTATTTTTCCGGTTTTGATGAAAGGAGATAAAAAAAAGTTTACAAATCTTTGATGAGGTGTAAACAAAGTAGATGTTATTAAATTTATATAAGCCATGTGGCTTGTGGGCATTCCTATGATAAGAGTTCCATCATTTTTAAGCACCCTTTTCATTTCACGTAAACTTTCTTCTTCGCTATTTACGTGTTCTAAAACATGCGAAGAATAAACGTTATCAAACATTTCAGAGTCAAATGGAATTTTTTCGGCAAAGGCTTGTTTAATGTTCACAGTTCCAACATCAAATTTAGAACCTTCTCTGCCCACTCCGTGTCCTCCAGGATCTGGGTCAATTCCATAAACTGAACAACCCATTGCTTGTGCCTTAGTCATGGAATATCCTGCGCCACACCCTACGTCCAAAAAATTCCCCTTTTTTATGAATGTTGCAATTGCATCCCATTCAATGTCCCTAATTTTTTTTTGATTGGTATTTGTTTCTTCCTTTGATAAAAAGGGCCAATTGTATATTTTAATTAAAGAGTTCTTTAAACCCATTTATGTTGTTTGTTGATTTTTGCAAATATAACTTAATATATATCTTGCTTACTCCAACTAGCTGGAATAATATTTATTGGAAATTCTTTTTTTACTTTAAAGCCAAGAAAATAATTTGGAACAAATACTTTTTTATCCTTTCTAACATTAAGCCAAGCTGCCCACCAACTAAAAGTGCTATTGGCATTTATGCAAATTTGGGCGTTTTGTATAATTTGAAAATCTACAATTGTTGATTCTTCAGAGTATACAGCGTTGTTTAAATAAGAGAATTCTTTTTTTACCAATTGAGGCTCATCACTCATAATTACAATTTTTTTGTTGGAGTCTTTAAAAGGAGAAAGTAGATTGTGATAATATGAAAATGGCAATGAAAGATCTGGTCCATCTAGATAGTCAGGCCCAAATGTTTTGTAATCTTTTAGCCGAATATGTACACTTATGTAATCATCTCCTAAATTTAATTTTGCACTTGCTTTTAAGTATTCATTTTTATGTTGTTGCTTAATTGAAAATAGTTTTTTTAGTTCATTTTCGTTTTCAAAGAAATATTTTTCGCCTTGGAAATATCCGTAATACCACAAATTTCTTTGTTTTTCAGCCATCATTTTTTCAGAATAATCTATTCTGTTATCTTGATAATGTTCGAATTTAAATTTGTTTAATTTTAATTTATTAAGAAGCTTAAATTTTAAGTACCTGCGATTGTTCTTGGAATAATCTTCGTGTGAAAGTTCAAAAAAATTTAACTTGTCAATTTCGCTAAGACAATAAGGAATTTTTTTCTTTTTTGAGAGCGATCTTGCACAAGCATAAATAAACATTTGATTTCCCATTTGACAATGAGAATGAAATACCAACATTTAATTCAATATTATCTGCTTAAGATTTTAAACTCAGTTCTTCTGTTCATTTGTCTTCCTGCTTCTGTATCATTTGGAGCTAAAGGCTCAGAAAATCCATATCCTTTGGCTTGCACCCTCTTTTTATCAATTCCTTTGCTAACTAAATATTCCACCACTGCTTTTGATCTTTTGTCAGATAAATCTAAGTTGTATTTTTCGCTTCCCTTATTATCAGTGTGGCTAGAAAGCTCAATAGTCATTTTAGGAATATCATTTAAAAGTTTAACCAAAAGATTTAATTCTGTTTGCGATTCGTTTCTTAATGTGGCTTTATCAAAGTCGTAAAATACATTCTTTAAAACTATTTTTGAACCCACCGCAATAGATTTTAATGTAACATCTTTTGCAATTTCTTGGTAATTGGTGGTTAATGGGATGTCAAAATTTTCGGAATGGAATAAATAATTATCATTTTTTACAGCAATACCATAATTTTTACCTGAGGGCAAAGTAACAAGGTATTTACCAGTTTTGCTATTTGATTTAAAATTTGCAATTTCTTGACCGGTTGAATTATCTGTTATTGATACCACTGCCTCTATTGGCTGTTTTGTATTTTCATCAATAACAATTCCTTTTAAAAGAGTTATGGCATTAGATTTTAACTCAACAGCTTCTGAGATTGTAACAGTTTGGGATATTGGAGCTGCTAAACTTGCCATTAAATTGTCTTCGGTACTCATTATTAAGTTTTTCTCTTTTCCTAAGAAGTTAATAATATAGATATCTCTGTTTCCATAACCTTCTTTTTTTACTGCTGCATAGTAACCGTGTTTACCATCGGCTGAAAGTACAAAACTTACATCATCATCTGAACTATTTACTGGATATCCAATATTTATTGGCTGGCACCATTTTCCAGTTGAATCCATAACGGATTTAAAAATATCAAATCCTCCCATCGTTTCGTGTCCTTTTGAACTAAAATACATTGTTTTGCCATCAGGCATCATAAACACACTTTCTTCGTCGTATTTAGTGTTTATTGGTGTACTAATATTGATGGCCTGGCCCCATTGACCTTTTTCATCTTTTTTACAGTAATAAATGTCTGAACCACCAAATCCATTTTCTCTATCGCTCACAAAATAAAGAATGTTTCCGTCGTAAGAATAACATGCAGAAGATTCATGATATTTAGAATTAATTTGTTTGGAAAAATTTTCTGGTTTGGTCCATTTTTCGCCGTCTAATCTAGATTCGTAAATATTCCCAAATCCTTTATCGTCGATATAAACTAATAATTTTTGACCATCTGCAGACAAATTAACAGTTGCATCATGCCCATTTGTATTTACTGGTTCTCCCAAGTTAATAGGTGTAGACCAGGTATTATTGAAGCTGTAAGTTCTAAATATATCCTCGTAAAATTCATCATAGTTTTCGTCTACTGCTCCACCTGTAGTGTTGTTTCTTCGTGATGTGAACATCATCATGTCTTCATCAGCCGAAATTACCGGGCTGTAATCTGTATAAGGACCATTTATATTTGGCCCTAAATTATCGATAAAAACTCTAACGGGTTTTTTTACTAAGATTTTTCCAACTTCAATTTCTGCTAATTTTTTTTCAACATCATCAATGTTCGTTTTATCTTCTTTTTTTGTATAGCTTAATGTAGCTCTGTATTTTTCATATTCTTCTTTTGCCTTGTCCCAATTTAAATCTAAATGTTCACATTGCCCTAAATAATAGTGAATATCTGGAGCAATATCAGGTTTCATGGAGTAGGCTTTTTGAAAGTAGTCTTTTGCTTTGTATTTAAAAAAAGAATTCAGGTAACAAATGCCAATTTTTAGCTTAATTTCAGGATGGGTATCATCAATACTATCTGCTCTCAAGAAATTTATTAAAGCCTTTCTATGAAAGGCAGGCCCTTGTTCAAAGAACTCGTCGCCAAGTTTAACATTTTCTTTAAACAATTTTGACTGAGAAAAAGAAAGTGATGAAATTAAAACGAAAAATATTAAGAGGGAGTAGAAATTTTTCATAGTTAAATTTTCATTTTTGAACGCACTCACTTAAATAATTTTTAGCTTGACTCATACCTAATTTAAAGGCTTTGTCCCAATCATCGCAAGCCCCAATTTGATCTCTAACCATTTCTTTGGCAGTTCCTCTATTTAAGTATGCTGCGCCATAATTTGGGTTTAATTTAATTGCTTTGCTTGATGCATCAATAGAGCCATTGTAATCTTTCATTTTAAATTTTACTGATGAAATATTGCAGTAGGCAAAATAATAATCATCCTTAATTTTTACAACCTCTAAAAAATCTTTTAAAGCTCCTTCATAATCGCCTGATTCATATTTTGCATTTCCCCTGTTGTTAAGAGCTATGTAATATTTAGAATCAATTTTAAGAGCATTGTCGTAGGCTTCTATTGCACCCTTTATGTCTCCATTTTTCATTTTTGCACTGCCTAAATTATTGTATGCAATTACAAAGTATGGATTAAGTAAAACAGCTTTAGAGTAATCACTGATTGCACCTTGTATATTTTGCATTTTCATTTTAGTACTGGCTCTGTCGTTAAAAGCGTAATCAAAATCAGATTTGAGCTCTATGGATTTATCAAAATCTTTTAAGGCTTCTTCAAAATTATTTATAGAGAATTTAGCTGTTCCACGGTAATAGTATCCTAAGGAATTGTTAGCGTTTAATTTAATGTAATTGTTTAAATCTATTATTGCTTTTTCTGCATTATTAGTGGAGATGTATGTATTTGCTCTTCCAAACAAAGCACTTTCATTGTTAGGATTTATTGCCAATGCTGCATCAAAGTCTGCTAAAGCACCCTTGTAATCTTGTGCTTCATATCTTATAGAACCTCGGTTGGAAATTGCTTTGTCGAAATTTGGTTTTAATTGAATTGCTTTGTCAAAGGATCTGATTGCATCTTCAAACATTTTTTGTTTGTAAAAAGATACGCCTCGGTTGTAGATATTTTCTGCATCTTGATTTTCGGGAAGACCAAGACCATTTACAACCATTTCTTCTTCTTTTACTTGAGAATAAATGAATGCTGATGAATACAGCAATAATAGAACAACTAACAGCGTATTTTTCATAGCCATGGAATTTATCAACGACGATAAAGGTAAACAAAGATGTATAAAAACAAAAATTATTATAGCTTCTAACTGTGCGTTAAAAACAAAAATCTTAATAATATGGTGACATTAGTATATAAACAATTACTCCAGTAATTGAAACGTAAATCCATATTGGTAAAGTAAACTTTGTTACTTTTTTGTGTTTTGCTATTTGGTTTGAAAGTGCAAAATATATTGCAAAAAGTGCCAAAGGCACAATAGTGGTGGCTAAAACAATATGTGTTATTAATATAAAAAAATAAATAGAACGAACAATGCCTTCTCCACCAAATTTTGTTGGAGGAAAAGTATAATGATAAACTACATAGGAGACTAAAAAAATGCTTGATAAAATAAATGCACTTAACATTAATGTTCTGTGCACTTTAATTTGTTTTGACTTAACAAAAAAATAACCTAAAATTAAACACAGTGCTGTTGAGCCATTTAAAACAGCATGAAACAAAGGTAATGAAGAAATTGGGCTATCTGCCGAGTTCTGTCTTCCGGGGATTACCATTAAAATAGCAACAACTATTGGTATTAGTATTGATAGCGTAATGATAATTGGCTTATAAATATTGTCCTTTGCTTGTATTTCCATTTTATGCTCAGTTTTTCTGATTTTTTTTATTAAATTTTACTTCTCCATTTAATACAACAATTTCTGCCTGCAAAGTGTTTACGGCATTAATGGAATTTCCATAATAATGTCCTCTAATTTGTTGATTTGGGTCAATTAAAAATAGTGATGTTTTAAGAGAATCATTGGTTAAGTTTGGCAAGGCTTTAAGAAATTGTTGTTTAAGTGAGTCTATCGCCGAATTGCTTACACTGTAAAAATCCCATATTTCTCCTGAATGAACTCTTCTTACATTTTCTACAGCGGTTTGGTTTGCGTTTTTCTTACTTCCATCAATCACACTCACAAATTTTAATCCTTTAATGTGATTCACTCTTTTTTGAATTCTAAATAAATTTGCACAAACCATTTCTTGTTCTTTTTCGTCAATGTTTTCTGCAAATTGAATCACAATAATTCTTCCATCAGTATTTAAATATTCCTTTTTTTGTGGCGAATAAAAATTGGGGTAGTTTAACTTAAAATATAATGTATCTCCATTATTTGTAACTCCTTTGATTGGCCCGTAATGTTGCAATCTCTTAAAAACAGGAACATTATTTTGTATTAGAGGTTTTCTAACAAAATAATAATAAAATGAAAGACAAAATACAGCGGGAGCAACAAAAAAAAAGGGAAGAATCAGCCTCTTTTTTAGACTTAAATTACTTCCCATAATTTTTTTACAGTATTATTAGTGTGCTTGGCTATTGTGCTCAGTTCCGTGAGAAGATTTATTGTTTAGTTGCTCTTGTTTTTGCTTTACAACATTTTCATCTAAACCATATCTTCCTGCTTTTGAATAGGTACCTTCGCTTATGTCTACAAGTGTAACTAAATAAATTACAAAAACACAAAAAGGAATTAATACAATGTACCTGAAAGATTTGTCTTCATCGCCTAAATGCATAAATGATAAAACAATATAGGCTGCTTTTACGATAGTTAAGGTAATAAATATAAATTTGATAGTAAAAGTACCAGTCAAATGCCAATCGGCAACTTTAAAACCAATGTAAAGTTCTACTAGTGTTATTGCAAGCATAATCCAAAACACTTGCCAAAGTTTTTTTCTTTTAGTTTTTCCTTCTTCTTCTGAATGATGAGCTAATGTTTCGTAACTCGGAAAATCGTCGTGAAATTCAGACATATAAATTGAATTAAATTATTATAATAAATAAAAGAATGTGAACACAAATACCCAAACAAGGTCAACAAAATGCCAGTATAAACCAACTTTCTCAACCATTTCGTAGTGGCCTCGTTTTACGTAGGTGTCGTTTAACACATTGATAAAAATTATCGCATTAATAACTACTCCGGAGAATACGTGAGTTCCATGAAAACCGGTTATAAAGAAAAAGAAATCAGCAAACAGCGGATGACCATACTCATTGCGAGTTAGATTGGCGCCATGCATCATGACCCCATCTACCATTTTACCACCTTCTGTACCGGTAATAAAATGATACCATTCCCATGCTTGCGAGCCCAAGAACATAAA
>CAIMMJ010000173.1 GCA_903842515.1 uncultured Bacteroidota bacterium
ATTGCATTATTTAATGAAAATATTCCTTGGGTAAATTTAGAAAATAAAAAAGATACAAGTATTTTACTTGGCAATGGTATGAGCGTAGGTGATTTTGAGTTTGATGGCATTACAAAATGGTACGGACTGCCTGAGCACTTAAGTTTGGCCTACAACAACAATTACCTCACTTTTAATTTTATTGGAATAACACAAAAACAAAGTAAAAAAGTAAAATACCACTATAAATTAGAGGGTTTAGATGAAAACTGGAGTGCACTTAATAGCCGCACCGAAGCAGCTTATGGCAACTTACCGCAGGGTACTTATACCTTTAAAGTAAAAGCAATGAACAGTGAAGGATTTTGGAGCAAGCCCTTTGAATATTCGTTTACAATAAGACCGCCTTGGTGGAAAACTTGGTGGGCTTATGGGTTGTATTTCATCTCTACAATAAGCAGTGCACTTTATTATATAAAATGGAGAGAAAAGGCACTCAAACAAAGACAAGCTGAATTGGAAAACACTGTGGAGAAAAGGACAGCTGAAGTAGTTGCTGAAAAGAAAGAAGTAGAAAAACAGAAAGCTGTTGTTGAAAAAGAAAAAAAGCGAAGTGATGATTTGCTTCTCAATATTTTACCGCAAGAAGTGGCTGATGAACTAAAAGAAAAAGGAAGTGCAGAAGCACGATTAATGGACGAAGTCACCATCTTGTTTACAGATTTTAAAGGTTTTACCCAACTTTCTGGTAAGCTCACACCAAAAGAATTGGTGGCAGAAATCAATGAATGTTTTTCTGCATTTGATCACATTATGGGAAAATATGGTGTGGAGAAAATAAAAACCATTGGAGATGCTTATATGGCTGCTGGCGGTTTACCAACCTCAAATACCACACATGCCATTGATGTGCTTAATGCAGCAATTGCTATCCAGCAGTACATGTATGAACAGAACACAAAAAAAGCAGCAGAAGGCAAATTGTTTTTTGAAATTAGAATTGGGGTGCACAGCGGTCCGGTGGTTGCGGGAATTGTAGGAGTGAAAAAATTCGCATATGATATTTGGGGCGATACGGTAAACACTGCCAGCAGAATGGAAAGTAGTGGTGAAGTCGGGAAAATAAATATCAGTGGAGTAACATACGAATTAATTAAGGATAAAATTATTTGTTCCCATCGTGGAAAAATATATGCAAAAGGAATAGGTGAAATAGACATGTACTTTGTGGAAAATATTTTATAACTTGAATGACAAATACAGTAACATTTAGCCGAGTAAATGAAAAAGCCTTTTTGTGAGAAGGACATTTTTATTCTAATGGTTGTATAATGAACGTTATTTTTCAGTATTGTCAATAGGTTGCATAGTGTAATGTTTTTTATGCTTAAATAGTTTTTCACAGGCACAAATGAATATGTTTTTGGAGTAATAAAAGCAGATAAATAAACCTATTTGTAAAGGGTATGAAACCAAACCTTTTACAACACACCAAGTTCAGCTTAACGAAGGAGATACCATATACCTATTTACCGATGGCTATGCCGATCAGTTTGGGGGAGAAAAAAATAAAAAATTGACCAAGTCTAAATTCAGAGAATTTCTTTTGAGCCTTGAACCTTTACCCATGGAAAAACAACGGACTGCCCTACACGACTTTCTTGACCAATACCGTATTAATGAAGAGCAGGTAGATGATATATGTGTTATTGAAGTGAGGATGTGATTATGAAAACAAATTTTGTTTATAAAAGAAGTCAGGAATTTGTTGGTGAAATCCACTACGGCAGTCGAAAAAAGGAGAAATTACTTTTTGAAAACCATTGCCTAATGTATTATGAACTTTAATGGCACAACCAATAATTGAATAAGTTTATTCATCTTTTATCATTAGTCAGAATCAGAATGGTAATAATTATAGAATATTCAGAATGCACAGGCATATATATATTTTACTTTTTAATAAAATTCAACATTCTTGTAATTCTTAAATTCGGGATAAATCTGGTTCAGACATTTTACTGTTTAATAAACTTCTTATTTACCTCACCTCTCTCATTCCTAAAACTTATAAAATACCAACCATCTTCAAAATCTTTTGTATCTATTGTAAAATTGGAAATGTTGTTATGCAAGTTTGCATTATAAATTTCTTTTCCCAAAGCGTTATAGATTTTTACTGACCCACTAAAATTAGTTTGTATTTCTATACTTAAAACATCCTTGGCAGGATTAGGGAAAATACTGAATATGTTTTCTTTCAAGTTTTTTGTATCACTTAAAATAAAATAATTCAAATTTTGAATAATTGTATCTGTACGATTGCACTTTTTTGACACCAACATCACATTGTAATTCCCTTGTTCTGCATAAACATGCAAAGGATTTGCTTCTGTGGATAAAGCCGTTCCATCGCCAAAATCCCAACTGTATTCAGTAG
>CAIMMJ010000174.1 GCA_903842515.1 uncultured Bacteroidota bacterium
CAAAAAAAGTCTCAAAATAATTTCGCATATTTAAATTATTTGATTTTTGAATGATTTTTTTTCCTCTTTATTTTAATCGTTTATTTGAATCATTTCACCTTGACTAGCTATCGAATATATCTTTATTAGCTTCTTACTAAAAATTATATTTTGTACCATGGTGAAACGAATGATTAGTTTTGATAAATTACGGAAAATTATACGTAAAAATGGATTATTCTTGCATAAATTGAGTCCTTCAAAAAACATATTTAATTATTATTATTATTTCACATCTATTCACGTCAAGAGACTAACATGTTTGGTCCCGAAAGTCCACACATGTCGAACAGTGTCGTTTATTTAAAATAAACAAAGGAGAAAAAAATTAATAAAAAAGTGTCAAAACTAAATTTTAAATAAATAAATAATTAATAAAATTTAAGCATTAAAATTCTGTTCATTTTGCTTTGTTCCTTTTGGATTTTCCCATTTTTTTCTTTTTTTTGCGAAAAAAGGCCGTGTATTTAATATCAAATTTAGGGAATTTCGCTAAGAATATATTGAGATTATCATTTAAATTTAGATTTATTTGAGTGCTGAAAGAATCTTTACTAACTGCAAAATCTAGGTGTTTGCATGATTTTAACAATTTAGGGAAAAAGTGTTTGAAGGTGAGTGTATCGTATTTTGTTTCTGGAATTTTATTTTTAATCATAGTTCGTCCTCTCCTGAGACTATATACCTCTTGGGTTTGATCTGTTTGATTTACTAAGTCATCATCAGGAGCAGGTAAGTCTATATGGGACCTAAGCTCAACAGGGGCTCTGCTGTTAGTTTTAATACTATGGGAAAACATTAAGAGCTTGTTATAGATCCTGGACTGAAGAGTAAACAAATGGTAAGAGTGTAGCTTTTCAATAAAATCATTCATTATTTTTATCTCATCTACTTCTTCATCTTTTTCAACTATTTCTGGCTTAAACTTAAAGAGTTTGTAAAGACAAAGATTAAAGCAGTTGTTAAGACTTTGATATGCTGAAGATGGAAAATTAATAATAAGAGAAAGACAGTAGTCAAAATAGGGAAGTAAAACAGTTTTAAAAAAATGAATTTTGACTGAAGTACATAAGAAAAAAAGTCTTTTGATACTGTACATTTTTTTATTTACAATTTTTTTTAAGTTAGAACAGTGTTCGATAAAAGTTAACTTATTGTCAATTGTTACGCCTAAAAGTTTAAAACTAGTCACAACAGTTACTTTAATTTCTTCATGTTTATTATTTACAATTTTAGAGCCTACTACTATTTCATTAGGTAGCTTGACTCTTTTATTAGTTACAAACATAAAATAGGTTTTAGACCAGTTAATGTCAAGTTTATTAAATTCACACCATTCTAGGAAGACTTTTAATTTTTCAACAAATCGATTTATTAAAATATTTAGATCCTTATCGACATCACCCAAGGTAGTGTCATCCGCAAATAATTTACACATAAGGTCAATGATGAATGCGAGGTCGTTAATCATTATTAGAAAAAATAACGGACCGAGAACACTACCTTGAGGTACACCTAGAATAATTTTTAAAAGTGGTGACATCTTTTTATCGTATTTTACTGATTGAGATCGATCTTGAAAATAGTTAGCAATGAGATCCAGGGCTGATTTACTGAAACCGTAATGAAAAAGCTTTCTTAATAAGATTTTGGTATCGACTAAATCAAACGCTTTTCGAAAATCGATAAAAAGTAGTAACGAAATGGCACGCTTATTTCTGTTCTCATTCAAATATGAAATTAATTCATGTAAGGC
>CAIMMJ010000175.1 GCA_903842515.1 uncultured Bacteroidota bacterium
ATTAAACAAATAAAAAAATCTGGAGCAGTTGCAATTATTAATTCAAAAATATTTGTGGCTGTATTATTTCCAATTAATAAGCCTCTAAAAAGTATAAATAATGCTTGAAAAGCAAACAACAAAACAAACAGTTGTATTTTCCTATTCTTTATATATTCAAACATATTCTTTTCAATTCTTTTGAGAAATTTTAAAAATCCACACAATAATTAAAAGTGTATAAACACTCATCAACACAGTTAAATATTTGAAGCATTCCAAAATAGCTAATTCATGCACACCAAAATAAATAATAATCGAAAATAGCAAAATATTACCTAAAATTGAAAATTGTAACAATTGCTTTTGTTTATTTAATACAATTGGGAGTTGCGAAATAGTAGCTCTAATAAAATCAAAGAATATCCACACTGATAAAACTTTTGCAATTTCTCCTGCAATTTCCCAACGCTCACCAAAAAAAAACGAAAATAAATTTGGGCCAAAAAAAAACAATAAAATTGGCATAGGTAAAATTACCAAAGAAGATTTCTTAATTGTAGAAATTACTAAATAGCTATTAGATACATTATGATTTTTATTGTATGCAGCTTCCCTAAAAAATACCTGTGCAATAGAACTGCCCAATAATGACATTGGTGCTTGAAGTATTCGTATTGCAAAAGAAAACAATCCTAAAGTAGATTTTTCAAAATAAATGGGCAACAAATAAAAAATTCCATTTATCATGAGCATATCACTAATTGCCTGAAATGCATTAAACTTTATAAAATGGCTATATTCAATGAATGTTTGTTGTATATCTAAAAACTTAGATTTGAATGATGATTTAACATTATTAAAATAATCCAAAAATGAAAAATTTGTAATTAATGAAGAAAGAAAATGTGAAAAAATTAAACCAAGTTTTGTAATGCTTAAATAAGCAAAAATTAAACTTAATATTGAATTGGAACTTGCTCCAATTACCCTCGAAACAGAAATTGTTTTATAGTCTCTTTTTCTATTAGCCCAATTGTTTAAAATTTGGAAATTACCCAACAAAAAAGTTGTAAGTGGCGCTAACAAAAAAATCGACGATGTTTTTTTTAAAAGCACTAAAATCATAACTACCAAAAAAAAGAAAAATGAAAGGATGAAAGAAAAAAGGAAGGATAAATTCATTAGCTTTTGAGCATCTGTTTCGTTCTTTGGTAAAATAATTGCAAGTTCAAACCTGCCACAAACAATAATTGAAACACCAGAAACTAATGATACAAAAAATGCGTAAGTTCCAAACTCTTCGGGCGAATACAATCTAGAAAGCAATAAAGAAACTGCCAGTGTAATTATTTGAGATATTGCAGTACCAGTAAGCAGAGTGGCAACATTCCTTAAAAATTCTGTTTTTAATAGTTTAGTTTTTAGGAATTGTTTAAACATTTTTATCACTACTATTTTTAGCCTAAAATTAGTTATTCTTATTACTTAAATAATTAATACAATTTCTTGTTGAAGTTATTATGTTATTGTTGCAAAAATTCCTGTCATCAGTCCAATTTTCATAACCCACAACAATTAAATCTCCGCTAAATTTAGTTTTCTTCATAAAATAAATCCCTCCCAAGCTTTGATGTTTGTTGTATTCCGTTAAATCATAAGCCAATATTTTTTTTAAATAAAATTTTCCATTTGAACTATCAGCAATTGGAACATTATTTCCCCAGCTAAATTTAATTGAGTTATTACCATTTGATTTTAATTTGATTCTGTTAAACACGGTGCTATTAAAAATTGGTACTTCACGATTAACAATAATTAATTCTTCGTTCGATTTTTTTAGTTCTTTAGATTTGTCCACAATTTCATAGCTACACCCCACACTATTAATATTTGGATAATTATAAAAAGGATCATACCAAACACCTGTTCTTCTTTCAATAGGACTTATGCTATCTCCTCTCCCATAAAAATACATTTGCATTTTCTTTGAATCATACAAAAATTTATTGTTCATCAAATAACTGCAAATAGCCAACACGTTTCCCTTGCTTTCTTGAAATTTATCAAAGTTTTTCCTTTGTTCCATTGTCCAAAAGGATGAATAGCCATAAATTATTAGCAATTCAGTACCTTTAATGGAATTATAATTTATCAAATCTAAGTCAGATATAAAATTTAAATTTTTATTGCCATATAAACTATCTATCCAAACTAGAAATAAAACAGAATTATTGCTAGTAGATAAAGGCCTGTACATACTTAATAGTTTTGATGCCTTTTTATCCTTGGAATTTTCAGGATCAAAACTCTTACCACCCGCATTATTTAAGGCCATTAAATTTCCATAAGGAAACACAATTGTTAATGCATTTTTTTTTGTAATTTCTTTAACTAAAAATGGCACTACATTGCCTATTAAATACAAACCGCTTTTGAGTTTTTTGGTATTATAAGAAAAGCAATTTTTATAGTTAAACCCATTTTGATATGCTAAAGTGTCAATTGTTTTTGATTGAGGTATAAGATTTAGAATTAAGGAATCTACTTTCTCCTTGTTTGTGTTATAAATATACACTAACCCTTGTTTATTTTTTGTTTTGGGATTTAGATAAAACAATAAATTTGAACCCCTCTCCACAGAAAAATTTAATGGATATCCGTCAACAATTTCAATTTCTGCAGAATATTTTTCGCGATTATATACATATATTGCAGAAAAAATAAAGACTATAACAAAGGCAATATTTAAAACTATTTTCATTTGTGGATTCACAAAATACGATAAAATTAAGCATCATTAAAAATAATTTAATTTTATTAATTTCTTTTACCCTTCCCTTAAACAGGTCATTAATACCATGGCTAATTGCTTTTGCATTGCTATTTTTTCTGTTGGAAGGCAAGTTAAAAGACAAATTAAATTCTTTACACAATAAATATTTTTACCTTTCTATTTCCCTTTATCTATTATATTTAATAGGTTCTTTCTATTCATCAAATGCAAAAAATACAGAGTTTGAATTAGTGCAAAAACTAAGTTTAATTTTATTACCCGTACTATTCTTTTCGGAGGTTTCCTTTGAAAATAATTTTGTTTTTACAGTTAAGAAAAGTTTTATTTTAGGCTGTATTTTAGGCTCAATTATATGTTTGCTAAATGCTTTTTTGCATTACTACCATTCTAAAAATGCAGATTATTTTTTTTACGCTAACTTTTCTAAAATTATGCACCCCTCTTATTTTGCCATGTACCTGTGTTTTGCATGTGCAATTTTAATTTTAGAAAAGGGAGTTTTTAAATCACCTTTCTTTTCTAATCTTACTCTTCTTTTTTTTGTGTTTATTATAATTTTACTTTCTAGCAAAAGTGGTGTAATTACTTTGTTTCTTATTTTAATTTTTAAGTTAATTCTATACACCATACAAAAAAAGAAGTACCTTAAATCTGCAATTATTTCAGGCATATTTATTTTACTAATTGGTTCGTTTATTTTTAGTTTTCCGCAAAGCACTTCTAGGCTCCATCAAATGTACGAAGCTTTAAATTCTGACGAGGAAGGGTTTAATTCTACTACCGGTAGAATTTCTATTTGGAAAAATTCTTTACAAGTAATTGCAAAAAATAGTGTGCTGGGTGTTGGCACCGGCGACGCTAAGGATGAAATTTTAAAGCACTACCAATTAAAAAACGAAAATGAATTGTATTCCAAAAAATTAAATTCTCACAATCAGTTTTTACAAACAACTATTGCAATAGGGCTACCGGGCTTAATTTTATTAATATTACTTTTAGGGGTTCCTCTCTTTCTGTTTTACAAACAGTTGGATTTTTCGGCAGTAATTTTTGTGCTATTAATGGTTTTTAATTTTCTTTTCGAATCTATGCTGGAAACTCAAGCAGGAGTTATTTTCTTTTCCTTTTTCTTGTTTTTATTCTGGAAAGAGAATGCATCAAAAGAAAAATCTCAACTCAAAAACCTTTCTTTGTAATCTTTTTCTACCCAACAGCTCGCTGCTTTTCCAAACCACTTTATCCTATTTGTTGCAATTATATCGTAAAAATAATCTCTAACAAACCCAGGAATAACAATTAAAATAAAAAGAATTGGCCACAAACTATCTAAGTGTTTTGCTGTTTTTAATGCAGCAGTTGATTTAAAAAATAATTTGCCATCTTCTAACAATACAATTGAATTGATTTCTGCGGAAATAGGTAAATGTTTTTTTATTAATTCTTTGGAAATTTCTGATTGCAATGAAGCAAGTTTTATTTTAGCCGTTTTATCTCTTTTTATAATAAACTGAACACTTCTGTTGCACAAATTGCATTCCCCATCAAATAAAACTATCAAACTTTTTTCTGGTTTCATTAATAAAATACTTTGCTCACAAATTTACTTATATTAATTTCAGATATTTATTCCCTACATTTGAAATAGACTTAATTTAACAATGAAACTTATAAACCTTGTTGGCACAAGACCTCAATTTATTAAAGCAGCAGCACTTAGTCGTCAGTTAAAATTGCACCCTTCAATTCAAGAAATAATTGTACACACAGGCCAGCATTTCGATAAAAACATGAGTGATGTTTTTTTTGATGAAATGATGATTCCTAATCCAAAATATAATTTAGAAGTAAATAGTTTGAGTCACGGCGCTATGACAGGCAGAATGATTGAAAAAATTGAGGAAGTTTTATTGCTGGAGAAGCCTGATGTTTTATTGGTTTATGGCGATACTAATTCTACATTGGCAGGTGCATTAGCTGCAAAAAAACTAAACATAAAAGTTGCTCATATTGAGGCAGGCTTGCGAAGTTTTAATATGCAAATGCCGGAAGAAATTAACAGAATTTTAACCGACAGAATTAGTGATGTTCTTTTTTGCCCAACAGATACAGCACTAAAAAATTTACAAGCAGAGGGTTACGAAAATTTTGATTGCACCATTGTAAAAAATGGAGATGTTATGATGGACGTAGCCTTGTTTTATGCAAAAATATCTTCTCAAAAATCTAAAATTATTGAACAGTTAAATTGCAATGAATTTGTTTTGGCAACCATTCATCGCCCAGAAAATACAGATGATGTAGAGAGTTTAAAAAATATTGTTTCGGCATTTAATACCATTGCTCAAAAAATAAATTTGGTGCTGCCGCTTCATCCGCGAACAAAGGCTATTATTGATAAAAACAAGATCGATACTTTTTTTAAAATTATTGAACCTGTGGGATATTTTGACATGTTGGAATTGCTCAAAAATTGCAAACTTGTTGTTACAGACAGTGGAGGTTTGCAAAAAGAAGCATTTTATTTTCACAAACATTGCATCACCATACGAAAACAAACAGAATGGTTAGAACTACTTAGTGGAGGCTTTAGTTGTTTGGTTGATTCAAAATCAGAGGATATTATTAATGCTTATGAAAAAATGGAAAACAAAAAGTCCGATTTTAATATTGACTATTTTGGAAATGGAAATGCTTCGGAAATTGTGGTTAACACGCTTTTAAAATTTTAGTTTTACTGCTTTCTAACAATCATTAAGCCTTTAATAAATCCCGAGCCATAAGCTATGTGTAAAATAAAAAAAATGTATACAGCGGCTAATTTTTGTGCACTACTTAATTTACTTTTTACCAATGAGGCAAATGCTCCTATTAAGTAAGCAAACATTGGTAACAAAACAATAGGAAATGCAGAAAATAAAAAAACAGATGCAACTAAGTACATTACAAAAGCGGAAGGAACCAAGTGTCTTATTCTTACAGATTCTTTTATTTTAAACAACACCTTGGGTTTATACAATCCGTATTCAAAATACTGTTTAAATAATTTTTTAGGGCTGCTTCTCACAAAATATTCACACTGCATTTCCGGTACCATCAAAATTTTATAGCCCATAGAATTCATTCTGTAATGAAATTCATCATCTTGGTTTCTTACTAAGCTCTCATCCAAAAGCCCGGCTTGTTCAAAAACTTCTCTTTTGTATGTAGCAAAAGCAACGCTCTGAACGTATTGCTTTGTTCTTGATGTTCTAAATTCTGTACCTCCTACTCCAAACTTACTGCTCATACATTCTGCAATAATTTCTCCCCAAAATCCTTTTCCTTTTTGTATTAATGGTCCTCCAACTGCATCGCATTCGCCCGATAACAAATACTTAACAGCATTTTCAAAAAACCCATTTGGGTAATTGGCATGTGCTCCAAGAAATGAAATATATTTCCCTTTGCTCAGCGCAAATGCTTTATTAAATCCGGGCGATACATACTTTTGCGGATTATCTACTAAAAAAACGTTGGGATGATGTATTCTTACTTTTTCAATTATTTCTTTGCTATTGTCAGTTGAACCTCCATCAATAAAAAATATTTCTTTTTCCAGGTTATCCAATGAAAAACTTTGCACCAGATTTTTAATGTTATCGGCCTCATTAAGCACAGGACATAAAATACTTATAAGTGGTTCTTTCAAAAAAATTTATTTTTTACGAATGTAAGTTTTTTTCTTTCTCAATTTATTAGAAAAAAAAAGGGAGAATTTCTTCTCCCTAAATTTTCTAAAAATAATTTTTTTTTAGTAATACGTCAACCTTGTTACGTTAGCAATTTTTTTGCAAAAACGAATTACTTGCCTTGTGTAACCATACTCATTATCGTACCAAACATACAACACTATATTTTTTCCGTCTTTAGATACAATTGTTGCCGGGCTGTCAAAAATAGAAGAACATGGGTTGCCCACTAAGTCTGAAGAAACCAGCTCGTTGCTAAACGAATATTGAATTTGCTCTACCAATCCGCCATGCAATGCAGCGTCTTTCATAATTTCATTCACCTCATCTTTTGAAGTTGTTTTTGCAACGTTCAAAGACAAAATAGCCAAGGAAACATTTGGCGTGGGAACTCTTACTGCATTTCCTGTAAGCAATCCGGCCAAGTGAGGCAATACTTTGGCAACAGCTTTATCAGCACCGGTTTCTGTAATAACTAAATTTATTGCTGCGGCTCTTCCTCTTCTAAATTTGCTGTGGTAATTGTCTAATAAATTTTGATCGTTGGTGTAAGAGTGTACTGTTTCTATGTGCCCTCTTTCTATTCCTATTTTTTCGCTAATAACTTTTAATATAGGAACAATGGCGTTGGTTGTGCACGAAGCGGCAGAAAAAATTGTTTCGTTTGGCTCGTACGAATTTTGATTTACACCAAAAACAACGTTTGGAATGTCTCCTTTACCCGGAGCAGTAAGCAATACTTTTGAAATTCCTTTTGCTTGCAAATGCAAACTTAATCCTTCTCTGTCTCTTGCAATACCTGTATTGTCAATCAATAAAGCATTTTCTATACCGTATTGCGTATAATCTAAATCCTGTGGATTTTTTGCTGCCAACATTAAAATTTGATGGCCATTTACAAAAATTGATTTATTGGCTAAATCCTCTGATACTGTTCCAGGAAATGGTCCATGCACAGAATCTGTTCTTAACAGTTCTGCTCTTTTTATTATGTCTTCGTCAGAGTTGCTACGTGTAACAATAGCTCTAAGCCTAAGCTGCTCTCCTTTGCCTGCCTGAACAATTAATTCTCTTGCTGCTATTCTTCCTATTCTTCCAAAGCCATACAAAACAACATCTTTGGGGGTAATGGAATGATCTGCTCCAACAAAATGAGCCAACTTTTTTGCAATAAAATCCTTTACTGTTATCCCTGAATTTTTTTCACTCAACCATTCCGAACTCAATTTTCCAATGTCTATTCTGGCTGGTGCTAACCCTTGCAATGCATTAATTTCTCTTGCCAATGCCAAAGTGTCTATTACACTTATTGGTGCCTTTACAACGTTTGCTGCATAGTGGTGCAAGTTCATTATTTCGCTGGCACTTTTGTCTACCAATTGGTTGCGAAACAAAATTAGTTCAACTGATTTGTCAAACCAAAGTTTTCCAATTTCATGAATAAGTTCAACTGCTGCTTTTTCTAGTTCAATCCAGCTACTTAGCTTTGATTCGTAATCGGTTTTTCCTTCTGCTATCATTTTTTTAATGGTGTTTTTAATTGATTTTATTAAATGTTTGATAAAAAATGTGGCGCAAAATTATACTTTTTAACACTAGTTTTTACCTTGAAATTAGAAATAAGTGGCAATAAATTATAAAATATCTAAGTGTTGTAATGACAAATTCCTTTATTTTTTATAGCATAAAAACATTTATGCTTCAAAATTTTTTTTATTTATATTGAATTCCAGGTTGAGTATAATTTGGACTTTTAGGAATTATTTTAGTGGGTTTAGTTTGCCCAAATCTATAGCACAAAAAAATACTTGACCAATATGGACGGCCAAACGCAAATTCAAACCCTATTCCTATGTCTTCTGTAAGGTAACCTCTGTAACCCATTAATGCCTGAAATGAATAGCCTGAATACAATGAAAAAGCTTCGTTTGGAATGTTGTTTACGGGCAGTGTGCTCCTAAAATTAAACAAAGAATAACCAATTCTTGCACCTACGTAAAAATCATTTTTTTCTGATTTTTTTGATAGATGTAACAATGACCTAATTGCAAAATTGTTGTGAATGATACTAAATTTGTCAGTATAGTTTCCATTTTTTCGGCTCAACGTAAAACTTTGTGCAGAATAAATAAACCCTAAACTAAAAACAGAATCTAAAGCATTGTCATATCCGGCCGAAAGCATAGGTGTAATAGACAATTGCTCTCCATTTACTGTTAATGCTGTATTTGCAACTCTTAGTGCAATGCCTAAAACAGATGAACCTGCTCCCACTGTAATAACTTGTTGCCCCGGTCTGTTTTGAGCAAACAAATTTTTGGAAAAAATAAAGTAAAGCAAAATAAAAAACAGCAGTACTAATTTTCTCATCTTACTAATTTGTAGGTAAAACCAAACATGGCAAAATAAGGTCTTCCAAAGGCCAATTCAAAACTTGCTCCCCACACATCATTAAAAAAATACCTATCGCCAATAAATAATTGCGAGCCAGGGCGGTTTCGTCGTGCAATAAAAACTTCGGTATCACCGGCAACAGGCGTTGTATTTGGATTGTTTGGATTGTTTGGATTGTTTCGATTATTGGTATTATTTCGTATACTTTGAATTACAGTTCTATCCGAATACAAATAATTTATTCTAATTCCACCATAAAAACTATTGTTCTTTTTGTTTACCAATTTATATGCAAAACGTAAACCGGCAGTTATAAATGTAATATTCTGTTGGCGGTCTTTTATTAAATTAGGATTGTTTACCTGTGGGCTGTATTTATACGATTCATGTGAGAATGCTACCCCAAAAATAGTCCTTTTACTCACTTGCTCCATAAAAATGCTTATTGGAGGCGTGCCTACAACCAAATTGCTTGCATAGGTATTAGAGATAAAACTATTGGACAAAGTATACTTAAGAAATCCCGTGGATGTGCCTAAGGTAATCTGAAAATTTGAAGTTCCTGAAACTGCCTGAGAATAAAGCTTGCAAGAATAGAAAACGAATAAAAAAAGGGTACAAATTGCACCCTTAAATTTTTTTTTATCCTTTCTATTTTTGATCAAGGTCTTCAAAATTTACATCTGTGAACTCTGAATTATTGTTGTTATTGGGAGGATAGTTGTTTTGTCTTTTAATTTCTTCGGGGTCAAAAGGCTGTTCTTGCTGTATAAAATCCATTGTTTCGTTTAGCGTTTCCAGGTATTTTTGAAAATCTTCTTTGTAGAGAAAAATTTTGTGTTTATCATAGATAAATTTACCATCTTCCATAAACCTTTTTTTACTTTCTGTAATGGTAATGTAATAATCTCCGGCTTTTGTAGATTTTACATCAAAAAAATAGGTTCTTTTTCCTGCCTTTACTGCTCTTCCAAAAATTTCTGCTTTGTCTTTTTGATACCCTTCCATAAATGGTTTTTAGTTTTTTTGTGTTATAGTATGTGCAAATCTATGAAACAAAAAGATACGATTTTACTATTTTATAAAAATTTTTTATTGGAATAATTCTTGCTAACGTTTTTAACCTAACAACATTATACATTTTCATCCGTTTGAATCCTTGTCAATTCGTAAAAATATCCCTTCTTTTCTACCAATTCCAATGGAGTTCCATGTTCTAATACAAGCCCATTTTCCAACACAATTATTTTATCAACATTTTTCATAGACGATATTCTATGACCAACAATTATGGATGTTCTGTCTTTTTGAAAATCTCCTAAATTTTTAAGTATCTCGTCTTCGGTATGTGTATCTACTGCCGAAAGACTATCGTCCATGATAAAAATCTCTGGATTGGATAAATAAGCCCGTGCAATGGATATTCTTTGTTTTTGTCCGCCCGAAAGTGTTACCCCTCGTTCACCAATAACGGTATCGTAAGCCATTGGCAATTCCTTAATATTTTGACTTATGCTTGCAAATGTTGCGGCCTTTTTAATTTCCTCCATTGGAGCATTGTAGCCCTTGGCACTAAATCCAATATTATTTTTTATGGAATCCGAAAACAAAAAAACATCTTGCGGAACAATTCCCATGTTCTTTCTCAGTGATTCAATATCTATATCTTTAATGTTTATATTATCAATAAATATTTCACCTTCTGTAGGATCATAAAATCTATTGAGCAAAGCAATAATAGACGATTTTCCTGAGCCTGTTTTACCCAAAATTCCTACAGATTCTCCTTTATCTATTTTAAAACTTATATTTTTTAATGCATAAATATTTGAATAAGGAAAGTACAAGCTAACATTTTTAAATTCTATGCTGCTGTTAAACTTAAATGCCTTTGTATTTTCTGTATTGTTTTCATTTTCTTGGTTCATCAAAAAAAGTATTCTGTCTTGCGAAGCCGAAGCTTTTTGAATTAATGAAGAAACCCAACCCAATGATGTTACAGGCCATGTGAGCATATTTACATAAATTACAAACTCCGCAATATTTCCGGTAGATATTTTTCCTTCAATGGCCTGAATTCCTCCTATGTATATGGTGAAAATGGTACTTAGGCCAATTAAAAAAGTAATAGAAGGCTGAAACAAGGAATCTGTTTTTACTTGCTTTAATGCCAATTGACGATAATCGTTTGCCAAGCCTTGCATTTTTTTAAAGGTATTTTCCTCTTTTGCATAAGCCTGAATAATTCTAATGCCAGAAAATGTTTCTTGAGAAAAAGTAGACAGCTCTGCAATTTTTTTTTGTATGGCAGCACTTTGTCTATTAATTACCGAACTAATTTTATACACCGCATAAGATAAAATAGGCAATGGCGTCAATACGTAAAGCGTTAAGGTAACATCCACCTTAAGCATGGCATACACCACTACAATAAACATCACCACTAAATTTACGGCATACATTATTGCCGGGCCTATATACATCCGCACCTGCGAAACATCTTCACTCATTCTTGCCATTAAATCGCCGGTGTTGTTTTGTTTGTAAAACTTCACAGGCAAATTCAACAGCTTATCAAAAATTTCTTTTTTCATGTCGTATTCAATCAGCCTACTCATTACAATAATGGTTTGCCTCATAAAAAACATAAACACACCTCTAAGCAATGTAAAAGCCACAATTAGTGCCAAAAACCCCAAGAATTTTAAGGAGAAGTTGTTCAACCAATTTTCTTCGCTGGCAGTGCCTTTGATGCTTTTGTAGTTAGAAATATTTTGTGCAACAAAATCTATAGTAGTGCTTGTAACCTTTGCAGGAAGTACGGAAAACAAGTTAGAAATAACAATAAACACCACTCCAAGCAGCAAACGAAACTTGTATTTCCACAAGTATTTATTTAGGCTAAGAATAGATTTCAAGGTTGCCAAATTAGGGAATAATTTGTCGTCCCTCAAATTCTCTATAATTCTTATATTTCAGATAAATAATATATGAATGTAATTCTTTTTTTAAAACAAATCTAATGGGTAAAATAAATCTGCTTTTTTCTAAACTCCAAGGCTACTAAAAAATGTTTAGTGGTTAGAGGTTTTAACAAGGTGTTCTTTCAACCAATTTATAATTTCGTTTAAGCGAAATTCTCCTTTGCTAGCCGATATAACCATTTTGAATTTTTCTTCTTGGGTTGCCAAAATATCTAGATTATTTTCCATTAATATTAATCTCATCAAAACATAAGAAATTCGTTTATTTCCATCAATAAAGGGATGATTAATTATTACGCTTTCAAACAAGGCTGCAGCTTTTTCTATTTCAGTTGGATAAAGATCTTTTTGATCGAACGTGACATATGGTCTTGCCAATGCAGAATTAAGAGAATTTATGTCTCTAATTCCTTTTGTTCCGCCAAATTTGTCTATGAGAATATTGTGTATGTTTATGGCTGTTTTTTCGTCAATCATTGAGCTAGCTTTTCGAGCAACTCCTTGTCCTCAGATAGTATTTTTCTTAAGGAGTGG
>CAIMMJ010000176.1 GCA_903842515.1 uncultured Bacteroidota bacterium
AAGAAAAAGAAGTCTGCAAAAACAGGTAATCCATATTCGTTATAAGTTAAATTTGCCCCGTGTATTAATTGATCTTTGTAAACACCATCCACAAGAATATTTCTTACAGCACCGTTCTCTGTTCCGTGTATAAAATGATACCATTCCCATGCTTGTGAACCCACAAAAGCGGCTCCTCCAATTATAGTTAAGAACATCCAAATACTTACTCCTCTTTTATCGTTTCTGTGTCCTGCCTCTACGGCCAAAACCATTGTTACAGAAGACATAATAAGAATAAAAGTCATTAATCCAACATAAGCCAAAGGAATATGTCCTTCGTAAAAAGGAAAGTGAGTAAAAACCACTCCTGGATCAGGCCATAAATCGGTGTATTTGTGCCTCATAAAACCGTAAGCAGCAAGTAAGCTCGAGAAAGTAAATGCATCAGAAATGAGGAAAAACCACATCATCATTTTTCCATAGCTAACGCCAAATGGAGAAACTCCGCCTTTCCAATGATTTTCAACAGTAGTAGAATGACTTGACATATTGTTTATTATGCTAGTTTTTTAAATTTAGCCACAAATGTATATTTCAGATTTTGGTTTTGCAAATGTATTTGTCTAATATTTTTCAAATCTTATTTACTTTGGTAATTTAGAACGATTAAAAATTAAATTTTGGCTGATTTAATTTTTCCACAGAAGTGAACTGTCTCCAAAACTTAAAAAGCGAAATTTGTTTTTTAGTGCATAATCATAGATTTTTTTCCAGTTGTCTCCCACAAGAGCAGAGATTAGCAAAAGCAGTGTGCTTTGAGGTTGATGA
This sequence comes from uncultured Bacteroidota bacterium, assembly GCA_903842515.1. Taxonomy (GTDB): domain Bacteria; phylum Bacteroidota; class Bacteroidia; order UBA4408; family UBA4408; genus CAIMMJ01. Next base: position 811 of record CAIMMJ010000176.1, read on the forward strand.
AAATTTGTTATTAATCCATCAAGAAATTTAAATTTATAGCCTGGAGCTATAATAATTTTAGTTTCCCCTTCAATCACATCCAAATTATTTGAATCTAAATAGTTTGTAATTTCTTGTAATGAATCTAGCACACTTATACTTTCCATTATTTCGTAAGCATCCCATTGTTCAACCAGTACTTCCTTGTCTTTTAAAATAAATCCGTTTTTTATTTTTAGCCCAATCCAGTATAAACTTTCAATTGTTCTTACCGATGTAGTTCCAACTGCAATAATCTTATTTTTAGCTATCAACGTTTCCATTAATTTTTTTAAGAATTCTTTTTTTACGAAAATTCTTTCCGAGTGCATTTTATGGTCAATCATTTTTTCTGACTTAACTGGTAAAAATGTTCCCGCTCCAACATGCAAAGTAAGTTCAGAGGTATTTATTTTTTTTTCTTTTAGTTTTTCAAAAACATAATTGGTAAAATGAAGTCCGGCAGTTGGAGCTGCAACAGAACCTTTAGTTTTTGAGTATATTGTTTGATAACTAACCTTATCACTTTCTTCAAAATCTCTTTTTATATAAGGCGGAAGAGGTAATTCACCAGCAACTTCAATAGCATCAAAAAAAGAAATAGTATTATCGCTTAGTTCAAATTCAACTTCAAAGTACTCAGTTTTTTTTATTTTATTTTTTACAATTAGTGATACTGGCTTATTGTTTACGATGAAATCTTTTTTTAATGTTTCGGAATCCTTAAAGCGTTTGACATTGCCGATTAAACAATTCCAGACGGCTAAATTATTTTTGTTTGTTGGCTCCAAACAAAAAATTTCAATTTTTGCACCATTAGAATTTTGAAAAATTAATCTTGCGTTAATAACTCTTGAGTTGTTAAAAACCAATAAACTGTTTTCGGGAATATAGTTGTGAATTTGACAAAATAAATCTTCGCAAATTTTTTGGTTTTGATAGATTAAAAGTTTGCTTTTATCTCTTTCATCTGCTGGAAATTCAGCTATTTTTTCTACTGGTAGATGGTAATTATAATCTTCTATTTTAATTTCTTTTGGCACAAATTTTATTTTAAGTATCTATTGTACTTGCATCAATAATATAACTTTCGTTTAAATTTTTTACTGAGAGTTCTAATAAATTTTTTTTGGCCGGACCTTCAATAACTGCGCCTAATGAATTAAATCTGCTACCGTGATTATTGCAATAAAATTGATCATTCTTAAACTCAACTTTGTAATCTCTATGAGTGCATTTCATGTAAAAAGAATGAACTTCATTTTTAGCATTGCTAGAAATATAAATTGGATAAGGCAATTCCTCAATTTCTAAAATTAGTATCTTTTTTGAAATTAATTCTTCTTTTGGTATTGAAATTTTTCCTCCAAATAACTTTGCTTTTACAACAGTACTTGTTGTTTTACAAGATTCAATTAATAATAAGCCAGTGCCACCAATACATAATACACACGTTTTTAAAACAAAATCTTTCCTATTCAAGTTTTTAATATGCAAACAATGGAAGATTCTCCATTAATTTATTTACTTCTTTTTTTATTTCGGAAATCCTTAATTCGTTAGTTTTGTTTTCAATTACGTTGTCAATAAGTTCAACAATTTTTTCCATAGAATCTTCTTTTAATCCTCTACTTGTAATTGCAGATGTTCCAATTCTAATTCCGGATGTAACAAAGGGTGATTTGTCATCAAAAGGAACCATGTTTTTATTAACTGTAATATCGGCTTTTACCAAAGCATTTTCAGCTTCTTTACCTGTGGTATTTTTGCTTCTGAGGTCAATTAGCATGCAGTGATTGTCTGTTCCATCAGAAATTATATTGTAGCCTTTAGAAACAAAGTGTTTTGCCATTGTTGAGGCGTTTAACTTTACTTGTTTAATGTATTCTGTGAAACTTGGATCTAGCGCTTCACCAAAAGCTATTGCTTTTGCAGCAATAATGTGTTCTAGCGGTCCGCCTTGAGTTCCCGGAAATACTGCTGCATCAAATAAAGCACTCATTGGCTTGACTTCTCCTTTTGGAGTTTTTTGACCAAATGGATTTTCAAAATCTTTTCCCATCATTATTAGCCCGCCTCTTGGGCCACGAAGTGTTTTATGAGTAGTAGTAGTAACAACATGGCAGTGCTGCATAGGGTTGTTTAATAATTTTGCAGCAATTAAACCAGCTGGGTGAGAAATATCTGCCAATAAAAAAGCTCCAACTTCGTCAGCAATTTTTCTTAATGTTTCGTAATCCCAATCACGTGAGTAGGCCGAAGCTCCACAAATTAATAATTTTGGTTTTTCATTGAGTACAGTCTCTCTTACTTTATCATAATTAATTCTTCCTGTTTCTCTTTCAACGCCGTAGAAAGATGGTTGGTAAAGTTTACCAGAGAAGTTCACAGGAGAACCGTGAGTTAAATGCCCACCGTGAGATAAATCAAATCCAGTTATTTTATCTCCGGGTTTTAACATTGCTAACATAACAGCAGCGTTTGCTTGTGCTCCAGAGTGTGGCTGAACGTTTGCCCAAGCTGCGCCAAAAAGCTCCTTAACTCTATCTATTGCAAGTTGTTCTACTTTATCTACAATTTCACATCCTCCATAATACCTTTTGCCTGGTAGTCCCTCTGCATACTTATTTGTAAGAATACTTCCTGCGGCTTCCATCACTTGATTACTTACAAAATTTTCAGAAGCAATTAATTCAATGCCGTGCAATTGTCGTAGTTTTTCTTCTTCTATATACTTGAAAATAATTTCGTCTCTTTTCATAAATTCATAGTTAACTAATAATAGCTGTCAAAGATAATACAGATGATTATCTATTAATATCTTTTTGTATTTTTTTTTGCCTGTCACCTAAAATAAAAGTTGGAATAAGGATCATGAGCAATAAGGGAGATTGTAAAATACCCATAAACTCTCTAGACAAGGTATATCCCTCGAGACCTTTGCCAGTAAATACTCCTACTAAATAAAATATTCCGGCAATTACAAAAAATACTAAATGGCTTGCAATTGTAATTAGGTTATATGTTTTGTTTTTAAAAATAGTGGAAACAAGAAGATAGGTTATTCCAAAATATATTAAATAGAAAAGTACTGTTAAAATCCATTTTAGTTGAGTTAACTGGTCATAGTCCAGCTTTTTTAAAAATAACAAAATACCAGGGAATGTGTAGTTATAATCTAAATCAGTTTCGTGGTAATATACTTGTGTACGTTGAAAGTTTATGTGTACAAAAATTAACTCCCTGATATAACCAATAATAAAAATAACAACAATTACTGGAATGAGTTTCCAAAAAAGCTTATTGTTTTTATTCTCTACTGAACTTGTACTTTGGAAATTTTTAGTGCCCATATCATCCATAAAATAAAAACAACTGAATATACTAAAATTGTGAAAGTATAAGTATGATTAAAATCCAAATATTCAGGTGCTTTATAAGCCAATAATGTTAATGCAATAACTCTTATAATATTAAGCAAATGAATAGTTAAAATGCCTAGAGGAATAAACCAAAATTTACTTTTTATACTGCCGGGAAATGCAATTACAAATCCTGTAAATAATGCAAATAGTTCTAGTCCATTGCAAGGATAACCAATTAGTACACCATGAGAACCATCTATACCAACCACTCCCAATGAATCGAAATCTGCGGGAACTGTCATTAACACGTAACCCATTTTAGTTAAAATGTATTTAGTTATATCAGTTAAATTGTTAATTAACAGATAATCAAAACTGCTGTTTGGATGCAGAAAAATATTGTAGCAAACAAACCAAATTACATATAATGCTGCTGATTTTAACAGAAACATAATAGCTAAATTTGATTTAATTTTTTGAAGCATAAAAAAAAAGCCTTTTATTCAAAAGGCTTAGAATTAGTGAGTATTTTTTTAAAATTACTTGGCTGCAGGTTGTGGAGCAGGGGTTTGTTTTTCTGATCCGGCAGGAAAGTTTTTTATTGGTGCTGTTTTTGTGTTTTCAATTTTTTCTCTGAGTTCTGTATCTTTAGAAACGCTGGTTGTAGATGATTTGTAAACAAATGACGCAATCACGCTTAAAACAACTAAAGTTATTACCAAACCCCACGTAATTTTCTCAATTACCTCAGTGGTTTTTTGAACTCCCATTACTTGATTGGATGCAGAGAAATTAGAGGCAATTCCTCCACCTTTGGAATTTTGAACTAATACTACCAAAATTAAAAAGATAGATACTAATATTATTAAAATTGTAATAAAACTTGCCATGATTATACTTTATTTTTGTTGTTTTTGTTTTGTTTCTTTAATAAGGGTGACAAAGTAACGATTTTTTTCTGGAAATTTCAAAGATAATACTTCATAAATTTTAATTGCCTTTAAAAAGTTGCCTTGATTAACGTAAATCCTTGCTAATGTTTCGCTTGCAAGATTTAAATCGTCGGTTACACTCTGTTTTGCCATATTAATTGGCGAATAAAAACTTGCTTTGGGTTTAGAAATTTTGGGTGCACTAGAAATAAAAGCATCAATAATTATGTCTTCTTTCTTTGAATTAAAATTATCTTTTTCATCTATTTCTGTTGAATCTATAATTTTATTATTCTGTGGTTTTGTTTCAATTGATGTAAAATTTTTAGGTGGTTGATCAACTAAAGAATTATTGTTTTCAGGAAATTCTTTTTTCGAAATTTTTAACCATTCAGAAAAAGTAAGTTCCTTATTATTTATTTCTAATGGGTTTAATTGAGCATTTGCATTTTCGGGAATTTCTAAAATTTTCTCTGTTTTGTCAACTATTTTTTCAAGAGAATTTTCTGACATATTTATTATTCCACTTGCTAAAATTTCTTTATCAAGATTATCCAATTGTAAAATATTTTCAGATTCTTTTTCCAGCATTGGAATTAATGAATCTGCTCTGTCATTTAAACTTTCTACTATTATTTCTTTGTCTAATTCTGCAATTTTTATTGTTGAAGCTTTGTCTATTTCTTCATCAATTTTAATTTCCTCATTTATAGTTTCTTTGGTTATAGATTGGTTTTTATCTGTTATGAATTCATTTTTTAAGTTATTATCAATTGCATTAATCTGCTCAATAGTATTGGTATTGCTACTAGATTCAGATTTTAATTCTATTTCGGTTTTTGAATCTTCGGGTTCAATTATCGTATTTGTAATTTCAATTTCAGCCTCTATTTTTTGTTCAGTTTCTTCTGTTAAAATAACATTTGAATTTATTGAATGGCTGGTAATTACCTCATTTGAAGTGTTGGAAAAATCTTTATTACTTACTTGAATATTTTTCTCTACTGCAGGCTGGGCTTGTAATGCTATTTGTTCTTGATTAAGAAAAAAGTAAAGTGATTTTCTGTTTATAGAATAGGTTGCAGAAGTTTTGAGCTGAGAATTAAACTGGGCATCGTTTGATTCTTTTAATACTTTGGCTAAAACAATTTGAGCGCTAGAAAAATATGGATACTGTTTTGTAATTTTAAAAAGTGTATCTGCTATTGCCGCATTGTTCAAAGGTTCACTTCCTGAAAATATTTTTTCCCAATTAATCATATCGTTTAATTTATTACCAATTTGAAAAACACCTGTTGAAGATATCTTGAGTTAATTTTTCTTCAATAATTTTAATCAATCTACTTTCCTCGTCTGTTAAATTACTGGATGAATTGAAGTCTGCAAATTGAACAAAGTTTTGATCGAAATTTTGTTTTTCATCTTTAGAATTTGTAAATTTTACTTGTACCGTAATGGTTAATCTTGTTAGTGCTGCAGAGTTTTGACCATTTGAGCCTGTTGCTTGAATTGCCAATGGATTTGTTGAATAACCTACTATTTTACCCTCCAATGATAAATCACCACCTCTAGTAACCATTTTTAAACTGGATTGTGATGAAATAATATTTCGTAGAGCTTCGGTCAAACTTAAACTTAATGTAGGAGGGGCAAGTGATGCAAAATTCTGAAAACTTGAGATAGATATTGTTTTTAAATTTGAGTCAACAGAAGCACCAGAAAAGGAGTAGTTTACTTTACAAGAGTGAAGTGAAATGAAAGTACAAAGAATAAAAAATTTAAAAAAATATGTCATGCTTTTATGTTGTACTCATTTATTTTTCTGTATAATGTTCTCTCCGAAATACCTAATTCTTTTGCTGCATTTTTTCTTTTACCTCTGTGTTTTTCAAGTGCCTTTTTAATTAAACTTTTTTCTCGTTCTTCTAATGATAGTGATTCCTCAACTTCAATTGGCCTTTCATTTATAGAAACTGAACCTTGGCTAAATTTTAGCGGATGACTTACCTTAACTCCATTTTCAAGTTCAACATCATTTAATTCTTCAAAAAGTCTGTTTAAAACAGGAATGTTTTCGTTTGTATTTAAGGCTGTACCTTTTATTATGTCAACAACTAATTTCTTTACATCGGTCAAATCCTTTTTCATTTCAAAAAGAATTTTATATAGGAGTTCTCTCTCTGGAAATTCTTTGTCGTTTTCGGAGGTTTTTACCAATGCTGTAATACCTGCATTTTGACTGTATGTTGGTAGGTAGTTTACTAAGATATCGCTTGTTATTTCTCTACTGGTTTCAATCACAGAAATTTGCTCAGCAATATTTTTAAGTTGCCTAATATTGCCGGGGAAATAATAATTCATTAGAACATTTTGTGCTTCGTCGTCTAATTTTATTGCAGGCATTCTGTATTTTGTAGCACAATCTGAGGCAAATTTTCTAAACAATAATACAATGTCTTCTTTTCTTTGCCTTAGAGATGGAATTCTAATTGGAACAGTATTTAATCGGTAAAATAAATCTTCTCTAAATTTACCACGTTGTATAGCTTCAGGAATATTAACGTTGGTTGCTGCAATTATTCGTACGTCTGTTTTTAATACTTTAGAAGAACCTACTTTAATAAATTCTCCTGTTTCTAAAACTCTAAGTAATCTTGCCTGAGTGGGTAATGGAAGCTCTGCAATTTCATCTAAAAAAATTGTTCCACCATTTACCACTTCAAAATAACCTTTTCTAGAATCAATTGCTCCTGTAAATGAACCTTTTTCGTGGCCAAATAATTCGCTATCTATTGTCCCCTCTGGAATTGCACCACAATTAACAGCAATGTATTGACCGTGTTTTCTTAAACTTAATTGATGAATGATTTGCGGAAAAACTTCTTTTCCGCTGCCACTTTCTCCTGTTACTAAAACGCTTAAATCTGTTGGTGCAACTTGCATAGCAATATTTATGGCCCTTTCCAATTCAAAAGAACTTCCAATAATGCCAAATCTTTGTTTTATTTCTTGAATACTCATTAGGAGTATGATATTTTTTAATTAATTTTTTTTCCGTCTGTATCTAGTTCAATAATTTCGTAACCAAGTTTACTTAATGGTTCTAATACCTTTGATTTATCTCCAACTATTGTTACAATCATTTTATCGTAAGGAAGTTTTTCGGCAGCTAATTTATTTATTTCTGCCTTAGAAATATCTTTCAACACCTTTGCTTGTTCAACAGAAAATTCTCTGTTTAAATTATAGTCAGAAATTCTTTTTAAGAATCCAGCTTTCTGAAATGGACTTTCATACTTTAGTGCTTCTGATTGTGTGAGTGAACTTTTTGTAAAGTTTAATTCTTCCTCTTCAATACCATTCTCTTTATACTTTTTTATTTCTTTAAAAAATTCAACCAGAGAACTATCCGTGGCATCGCCTCTTACGCCTGCACTTGCCGTAAATGGACCTTTGTATTGACTTCCCTGAAAACCAGATCTAGCACCGTATGTATACCCTTTGTCTTCTCTTAAATTTAAATTAATTCTGCTGTTAAACGCTCCACCCAAAATATAATTCATTACTGTACTCTTATAATATTCTCCGGTTGCATCAAATGGCAAAGCCAAATAGCCAATTCTAATTTCAGATTGAGCTGCTTTGTCTTTATTAACTAAATAAATTTTTGTTTTTTCAATTGGAGTATTTTTTTGTTCATCTGGCATTTTTACATTTTTATTTTTCCAGTTGTTTAAAAATGAGAACTTGTTTAAACAGGAAGTTTTTTCTAAATTACTAACAACAATCAAGGTAGATAAATTTGATGACCAAAGATTTTCGTAATATTTTTTTAATTCATCAAGCGTAATGCTTTCAACCGTTGTTTTGGTTCCATTGTTAGGCATTCCCATTACATTGTTTTCGCCATATAAAAGTTTGTTGTATACATTACTGGCAATAACATTTGGCTGAGTAGATTGGTTAAGAATACTTTGTACTTGCTCATTTTTTACTCGTTCAAAATCTTTTTCATCAAATTTTGGTTTAAACATTTTCTCTTCTAGAATTTTTATAGTTTCCTCTAAGTTTTTTGTTAATGAAAAAACGTTTATTGTTAGCTCTTGTGAACCTGAGTAAATATTAATTTCACTTCCCAATTTATCCAATTTAGTATTTATTTCTTCGGATGAAAAGGAAGCGGTAGACTCATCTAACATAGAAGCTAAAAGCACTGCCATACCTGATCTTTCTTTGGGCTCGAATCTATGTCCACAATTAATAGAAAATTGCAAGGTAGTGGTTGGCAATTCTGTATTTACAGTTCCAAGAATTTTTAATCCATTTGCTAAATTTTCTTTCCAAATTTCGGGTATTTTAAACACAGGAGCTTCTTTAACATCGGGTTTTTTGCTTCTATCGAAGTTATCTTTTGGTTTGTTATAACTCAAATTTTGATATTCTTTATGGTCGGCATCATCAGGATTCGTAGCTTTTGGTATAAAATTATCTTCCGCAACAATTAATTCTTTTTTCCCTTTGGGATAAACGCTTAAAATAACTGCAAACTTTCCTTTTACGTATTGATTATAAACTCTTAGAACATCTTCTTTAGTTATTTTCTTGTAGCTGTCTAGTTCCTTAGAAATATAGTCAGGAGTTCCTGTATATGTATTATAGGCTGCAAGCATTGAAGCTTTGCCGGCAACCGTATTTAAAGTACTTATATATTGTGTTTCTGTTTTTGCAATAAAATTTTTTACATCTTCGTCTGTAACTCCTCTTTTCTCAAATTCTAAAAAAGATTGGTTAATGAGTTCGTACATTTCAGAGAGTTTTGTGTTGGGATTTGCCTTGATTGAGGCAATAATCATTCCTCCTAACTCCATAGAATAATTATAAAAATCTGCAGAAATTGCTTTTTGGGATTTTATAAAATTTTGATAAAAAATAGAGTTTTTACTTCCTGATAATATGTTGGATAATGCATCTAAAGCAGGTTCGTCAGCCGATCTGGCATAAGTTCCTGGAAAGGTTACCTGAACTAGTGGAAACTTAATATTGTCTTCGTAAGAAATGTAGCGGTTTTTATCAAGCATTATAGTTTCTTTTTTCTGTCCGGCCACATCCGGGCCTTTAGGTATTGAACCAAAATATTTGTTTGCTAATTCTAAAACTTTTGTTGGATTTACATCTCCTGCAACGGTAAGTGTGGCATTATTGGGGCCGTACCATCTCATAAAGAATTTTTTTAAGTCATTTACATCAACTCTGTTCAGGTCTTCTAAATCTCCAATTGTTGTGCATGAATACGGGTGACCATAAGGAAATAATGCCCTAGATGTTTTTTCGTAAACTAATCCGTAAGGTGCATTATCATAGCGTTGGCCTCTTTCGTTTTTAACAGTTGCTCTTTGAACTTCAAATTTCTTCTGGGTTACTGCATCCAATAAAAATCCCATTCTGTCGCTTTCTAGCCACATAGCTACTTCCAATTGATTGTTAGGAAGTGTTTCAAAATAATTTGTTCTGTCAGTATTAGTAGTACCATTCATCGTACCACCTGCTTCCGTTACTATTTTAAAATGTTGTTCATCACCAACATTATCAGAACCCTGAAACATCATGTGTTCAAAAAAGTGTGCAAATCCACTTCTTCCAATTTCTTCTCTGGCAGAACCAACATGGTAAGTAACATCAACGTGGCAAATAGGATCGGAATGATCTTCGTGAATTACTACTTGCAATCCATTTGGTAAGATGTGTTTTTCGAATGGGATATTAATTCCATCAGGTTTTTGTTGAACCTTTTCTACAAGTGTAGCTTGTGCAAATATGTTGCTGGAAAAAATTAGAAAGGAGCAAAATATTACTTTAGTTTTAAACTTAAATTTCATAGTATTTATATTTGTGGACAAATAAACAAATTATTGTGAATAAAAATAGTAGGGATTTGTTACAAATTTTAAAAACTGACCATACAATTGAAATTTGTATTTCTTAGATTTGTCAAAAACACATGAAAAATAAAACTCTTTTTACCTCACTTCTGCTTTCCTTTTTTCTGGTTGTGAACTTCCTTCAAGCTCAAGAAAAAAATGAACCTACAGCTCAAACTGAGCAAACATTTGTTGCTGGCAAATATACCGTGAAGTATTTTTTAGACGGTAGGAAAGTTACAAAAGTACCTAAAATTGATATTTTAACAGCAGACAAAGGAAGGGTTGTTATTGAATTTCAAATAGACAAATATGGCAATGTAACTTCTGCAACTGCAGTTAATGAAACAGGGTGCACAACAAATACCTATCTGTTAACCAAGGCCAAACAAGCTGCAGAAACAACCCATTTTGATACTGCTCCAACTTCTCCCTTGAAGCAAAAAGGCAAAATGGTGTTTGAATTTTAACAATTCTGCCGCTTACCAATAAACAGTTTATCACAAATTGAAGTAGTAAGATATTAAAAAAAATCAATCTAAATTAAACTGCCTATAACTCTGTAGTTTTGTTTTTATAAGTTTGTACCAATCTTTTTTTTACTAGTGAAAGTTTATTGCACACTTTTATTTTTATTTTCATTTACACTGACTGTTATTTCTCAAAATTGCCCTGAAATTTCTGATGCAAAAGCAAAGAAATTAGTTGGCAAGGCTTTTGAAAAAAAATATGAATTTGAAGAACGACAAGATTTTTTAAAAAGAGCAATTGATATTGAACCCGATTATGCAGAAGCATATTATGAAATGGGAATGATTAAGGTTACTCTTTCAAAAATAAATGGCGAGGGAATTTCTGCCGCTGAAAAATATTTTAAAAAGGCCATAGAGCTTTGTCCGGGAAAGTTTTGTTATGCCTATTTCTATTTGGCTACAATAAATTTAGGCAAAGAAAATTACGGTGATGCAGCAACTTACTTTGCTGAATTTTTAAAGAGTGAAGACAATTCCAGAAAAATTGAGGACATTGAAAAAGCAGAAAAGAACTTACCAATTTGTATTGGTTTGGATAAATTATACAAAAATCCTGTACCATTTGAGCCAACCGTTATAAAAGAGATCAGTTCCTATGAAGACGAATTTTTACCCATGCTTTCGCCTGATAATGATTTGATTTTTTTTACAAAAAGGTACAATAAACAAACAAGAGATTTGGTTTACGCAAGGCAGGTGGAAGAACTTACTCAATCTACCAAAGTTGATGGAAAGTTTGCTGCCCCTAAGGAGTTGTTAAGTCCTTTTAATCGTTCTGGTGATGGATATGGCGGTGTAACTTTTTCCTTAGACAATACTCAATTGTATATTACAGTTTGTAAATTAAACAAGAGAGGACAAAACAACTGCGATATATATTATTCTGAGTTTGTAAAGGGAAATTGGTCTGAATTAAAATCTGTTGGTGATGGAATAAATACAGCAGACGGCTGGGAATCGCAGCCTACTTTATCCAGCGATGGAAAAACATTGATATTTGCAGGTGCAAGGGCAGACAGTAAGGGGATGGATTTGTACATGTCTCAAAAAAATGAAGATGGTACTTGGGGAATGGCGCAAAATTTAGGTTCTCCAATAAATACCGATGGAAACGACAAATCACCTTTCTTGCATTCAGACAGTAAAACTTTGTACTTTTCTAGTGATGGACATGTTGGATTAGGTGGCTATGATATTTTTTATTCCAAATCCGGCGACAGTGATAAATTCCTGAAACCAACAAATATTGGTTATCCAATAAACTCAAACAAAGACGATGTTGGATTTTTTGTAAGCACAGACGGTAAGTATGGATATTTTTCTAGTAACCAACTAAAAGATAAAGGTTTGGGTGGATACGATATTTTTAGTTTTGAACTTTATAAAGAAGCAAGACCGGAAAAAATTATTTTTTTGAAAGGTACACTTACAAATGAAGACAAAACAAAACCATTAAATGCCGTTATTGAAATAAAAAGTGTGGATTCAAAAAAAGTAACAAAAATAAACGTGGATACTGCATCGGGTAATTTTATTGGAGTGCACACCATCAAAGAAAACGAAGATGTTGTTGTAACAGTTAAGCAGGAGGGCAAAGCATTTACCTCGCAGTATATATCTTACAAAGAAGAAACTGCTGGCAAACCTTTGAAAATGGATTTGGAATCAAAGAAAATAGAAGCGAATAAAGCGTTTACGATAAACAATATTCAATACAAATCAAATTCTGCGGAGCTCACAAACGGCAGCAAAGCAATATTAGAAGAGTTTTCAAGTTTTTTAAAAGACAATGCTTCAATAAACATAGAAATTAGAGGCCACACCGATAATATTGGAAATCCTATTGCCAACATGGCATTGTCTACGGATAGAGCCTTTACGGTATTTGATTTTTTAGGTAAATCAGGAATCGAAAAAGGGAGAATTAGTTTTAAAGGTTATGGCGATACAAAGCCAATAAAAGAAAACACAACAGA
>CAIMMJ010000177.1 GCA_903842515.1 uncultured Bacteroidota bacterium
AAATCCTTCAATTTAAAATTAGTTTAAAAAGAAGTAATCCAAAAATTTGGCGAAGATTTCAAATAGAAAATAATCTAATGTTTTTTGATTTGCATTTGGTTATTCAAGGTGTAATGGGTTGGACAAATACCCATTTATACCAATTTGTGTATGAAAAAAACTCATACATCGGCAACCCAGAAATGTTAGATTATTATGATGTTTCTGATGATAAAATTTCAGAGCTATCAGTTTTTTTTGATAAGTCTAAAATGAAAATATTGTATGAATATGACTTTGGCGATGATTGGGTTCATGAATTAGTATTAGAAAAAATTCTTGATAAAAATGATACACAGCAATATCCAATATGCCTAGAAGGAGAACTTGCTTGTCCGATTGAAGATTCAGGTGGTATTTTTGGTTATTACAATTTGATGGAGAAGTATAAAAATTCTAAAGATGATGAGCACAGCGATATAGTTGAATGGGTGGGAGAAGATTTTAATCCAGAGTTTTTTGATATAGAATCAGTAAATGAAATTTTGAAAGATTACAAAAGAATTGATTTAGGATTTAATTGACAATGGAAGTTAGCAATAAATTAAAATGAAAATAGATTTAAGAAGCGACACAGTTACAAAACCCAGCAAAGAAATGTTGCAAGCTATGCTAGAGGCTCAAGTTGGCGATGATGTATTTGCTGAAGACCCCACCATAAATTTACTGGAAGAAACGGTAGCAACTATGTTTGGCAAAGAAGCTGCTTTATTTTGTCCTTCGGGAACCATGACCAATCAAATAGCCATAAAAATTCATACCCAACCGGGCGATGAATTAATTTGCGACGAAGCCTCGCACATCTATAATTTTGAAGGAGGAGGAATTTCATTTAACTCATTGGTGCAGGCAAAATTAGTGGCCGGAAACAATGGAAGAATTACCGCTTCACAAGTAGAAGAAGCTATAAATCCAAACTACGATTGGTTTGCTCAAACAAAATTAGTTTCATTAGAAAACACGGTAAACAGGGCAGGAGGGAGCGTCTATGAATTTTTAGAAATGCAAAAAATCTCTACTCTCTGCAAAAGCAAAAATTTAGCTTTGCATTTAGATGGAGCAAGAATTTTTAATGCATTGCAAGTAAGCAAAAACTCACCCGCAAGCATTGGCGTTTTGTTTGATACTGTCTCCGTTTGTTTTTCCAAAGGATTAGGAGCACCTGTTGGCTCAGCATTATTGGGAACAAAAGAAAATATAAAAAAAGCACGTAGAATTAGAAAACTCTTTGGAGGGGGTACTCGTCAAGGCGGATTTTTGGCTGCTGCTGCTTTGTATGCTTTAAACAACAATGTTTCAAGGTTATCTCAAGATCATATAAAGGCCAAGGAAATAGAAAGAGTTTTACAAAGCTGTTTTTATGTATCAGAAATACTACCCGTAGAAACAAATATTATTATTTTTACTATTGATCAAAAATATTCTGCAAACGATTTTGTAGACAAAGCAAAAGAGAAAAATATTTTATGCACTACGTTTGGCAAAAACAAAGTAAGAATGGTTACTCATTTAGATTATACCAATATTATGCATGAAATAGTTATAAAAACTTTGCCTACAATTTTTTAGGTAATTAAATTTTAATAAATTGGTTCTCCAATTGAACCAAGATAATTTTTATTTCGCATAAAAATCACAACTATGGCCTATCAATTTTATAATTCAAAAGTAGTTGCCATAATTGATGAAACACCTATTGTAAAAAGGTTTTTCTTTCAAATTACACACCTTCAAAAATTTGAATTCAATGCCGGGCAATTTGTACTATTGGATTTGCCAATTCCATCTAAAATAACAACAAGAGCGTATTCTATTGCTTGTGCCCCGCCAGAGGATAATATTATTGAACTTATTATAGTGCTTAAAGAAGATGGCTTAGGAACGCCTTATTTATTTAACGAAGTGGGAGTGGGGAGTGATGTTTTAATATCGGAACCTATCGGTAAATTTGTAAGACCAAGACCAGAGAGTTTTTTAAATGATGTTTGTTTTATTTGCACAGGAACAGGTATTGCTCCTTTCCGTTCTATGATTCTAGATATTAAAAAACACAACATACAATATCCTAAAATGTATCTGATTTTTGGAGCAAGAATGCCGCAAGATATTTTGTATTTCAAGGAAATGAAAGACTTGGAAAAGGAAATGAATAATTTTAATTTTATACCTGTACTCTCCAGGGCCAAAGATCCTGAATGGACTGGAAAAAAAGGATACGTGCACGATGTTTATTTAGATTTATTCAAGGATAAACGTCCGGCACTATTTTATTTATGCGGCTGGAAATCTATGATAATGGAAGCCAAAAAGAACCTCATGGACTTAGGTTATTCCAAAGACCAAATAAGATTTGAGTTGTACGATTAATACTTTTTTCCTTGATAAAAATTGCCATTAAAAATATTAATATTCATTACTTTCTTATCCTAATAATTGCCAATTTTTTTTCGTGTCAACCCAGCAGAAACGCCGAAAATGCATTTGCACGAA
>CAIMMJ010000178.1 GCA_903842515.1 uncultured Bacteroidota bacterium
AATTGATGTTAATAATTATTTTCAGTTAAAACTATAAAACATGCTCAACAAAATTATTGCATTTTCTATTGCAAATAAATTAATTATTTTTCTGCTAACATTGGCATTAATAATTACAGGATTGTATCAAGCTACAAAATTGCCAATTGATGCAGTTCCCGATATAACAGATAATCAAGTTCAAATTATAACAGTTTCTCCGGCCCTTGGTGCTCCAGACATTGAAAGATTTATAACTATTCCTATTGAACAAAGTGTTAGCAATATTCCGGGATTAAAACAGCTAAGAAGCTTTTCTAGATTTGGTCTTTCGGTAATAACTATAGTGTTTACAGACAATACAGACATTTATTGGGCAAGGCAACAAGTAGGAGAAAAACTAAAGCTTGCACAAGAATTTATTCCAAAAGAATATGGATTGCCGCAGATAGCTCCATTAACAACAGGTTTAGGCGAAATATATCAATACACCATTAGAGCAAAAAAAGGATACGAAAACAAATACAGTCCAATGGAATTAAGAACCATTCAGGATTGGGTGGTTCGCAAACAATTATTAAGGGCCGAAGGAGTAGCAGAAGTTGCAAGTTTTGGTGGCTTTTTAAAACAATATGAAATATCTATCGACCCCTATAAATTAAAAGCAAACGATGTAAGTATTAAGGATGTTTTTACTGCCTTAGAAAATAACAATCAAAATACAGGAGGTGCTTATATTGAGAAAGGACCCACTGTTTTATTTATAAGAAGCGAAGGTTTAATTAAAACGATTGAAGACATAAAACAAATTTCAATAAAAAACTTAGCCAACGGCATACCCTTAAAAATTTCGGATGTGGCAGAAGTAAATATTGGTCATGCAATAAGATACGGTGCAATGACTTTTAATGGACAAGGTGAAGTATCTGGTGCAGTAGTTATGATGCTAAAAGGAGCAAATAGCAGCCATGTAATAAAAAATATAAAAATAAAAATAGCCGAAATACAAAAAACGTTACCCGAAGGTGTACTAATTGATCCTTTTTTAGACAGAACAAAAATGGTTAACAATTCTATAAATACAGTTTCAAAAAATTTACTGGAAGGTGCACTGATTGTAATTTTTATTTTGGTTTTATTCTTGGCCAACATAAGAGCAAGTTTATTGGTTGCATCGGTAATACCGCTATCTATGTTATTTGCCATTATAATGATGAATATTTTTGGAGTTAGTGGAAACCTCATGAGTTTAGGTGCATTAGATTTTGGACTAATAGTAGATGGCGCAGTAATTATTGTTGAATCGGTTCTGCATGGAGTTAGAAAAAAGTTTAGTGGAAATATTTCTAAGGAGGCAATTGATGCCGAAGTAGGAAAAAGTGCCGGGAGAATGATGAACAGCGCTGTTTTTGGACAAGTAATTATTTTAATGGTTTACCTACCAATTTTTACGCTAGAAGGGATAGAAGGTAAAATGTTTAAACCAATGGCTCAAACAGTTTCCTTTGCTTTAATTGGTGCATTTATATTTTCGCTGACTTATGTTCCAATGATGACGGCCTTGGTTTTAAGAAAACAAAGAAAAACTAACAAAACAATCTTTGAAAAACTTATTGATAAAATTGAAAAATACTATGAGAGTATGCTGCATAAAGCACTTAGTTATGGCAAAATAATTATTGCATGTGTTGTTGCATTATTTTTTATTTCCTTAACTATTTTGTTAAATATGGGTGGTGAGTTTATTCCTGAGCTGCCCGAAGGCGATTTTGCAGTAGAAACAAGAGTACTTACCGGAAGCAATTTGGGAACTTCAATTGAAGCGGTAACAAAAGCACAAAAAATATTGCTCAGCAAATTTCCTGAAATAGAAAAAGTAGTTGGGAAAACAGGTAGCAGCGAAGTTCCCACAGATCCAATGGCAATTGAAGCTAGCGACTTAATGATTATTTTAAAAGACCGAAAGGAATGGACATCGGCAAAAACATACGACGAACTTTCAGAAAAAATGAGCAAAGAACTTGCAGTAATTCCTGGAGTAACTTTTAGTTTTCAATATCCTGTTGCCATGAGGTTTAATGAACTGATGACAGGAGCAAGACAAGATGTTGTTTGTAAAATTTTTGGCGATGACTTAGATACTTTAGCCAAATATGCTCAACAAATTGGTACACAAATTAAAAAAATAAAAGGAACAGAAAACTTATACATTGAACCAATTACCGGCGTTCCACAAATTGTTATTAATTACGATAGAAAAAAAATAGCACAATATGGTTTAACTGTAAATGAAATAAATAAAGTTGTTAATACAGCATTTGCCGGTCAAAGTGCCGGCTTAGTTTACGAGGGTGAAAAGAAATTTGATTTGGTTGTAAGGTCAAGTAATTTAAACAGAAATAACATTAACGATGTAAAAAATCTGCTCATACCACTTGGTAATGGAAATCAAATACAATTGATAAACATTGCTGATGTTGATGAAATACTTGGGCCTAATCAAATTCAAAGAGAAAATACTAACCGAAGAATTATTGTAGGGTTTAACATTTCTAAAAGAGATGTAGAATCTACAGTAAACGAATTGATGAAAAATGTAGATAAAAAGGTAAAACTTCCCACGGGTTATTACCTAAAATACGGTGGTGCATTTGAAAATCTAAACGCCGCAAAAAACCGTCTTGGTATTGCATTGCCAATAGCACTTGCTATAATTTTTATTTTATTATTTTTTGCATTTAATTCTATTAAACAAGGCATGATAATATTTTCGGCTATTCCGCTTTCTGCCATTGGTGGAATTTTAGGATTATGGATAAGAAACATGCCATTTAGTATTTCGGCAGGCATAGGATTTATTGCCTTGTTTGGAGTGGCCGTTTTAAACGGAATTGTATTGATATCAGAATTTAATAAACTAAAAAGCGAAGGTGAAAATGACGTTCTAAAAATTGTAATTAGCGGAGCAAAAAACAGATTAAGACCAATATTAATGACTGCACTTGTAGCTTCGTTTGGATTTTTACCAATGGCATTCAGCAACGGAGAAGGTTCTCAAGTTCAAAGACCTTTAGCTACAGTTGTTATAGGCGGATTGCTCGTGGCCACTTTTTTAACTCTTTTTTTATTACCCATTATTTATAGGTTAACCGAAAAGAAAAAAATTAGTGTCACCAACCTAAGTATTTTAATTATTGGATTTCTATCCTTTAATTTGGCCACAACTGTTAAAGCCCAAAATTATATATCATTGAATTCCGCTTTAGATAGTGCTTTAAAAAATAACTTATCCATTAAAGCACAAACGCTGCAAATTAAATATTCTAAAGAAATAGAAAACAATGTTTATGCTATTCCCAATACCAACATAGTTGCAAATTATGGGCAAATAAATTCTAATTTTATTGATAACGGTTTAAGCATTACGCAAAACTTAAAATTTCCATCCATATACACTAAAGAAAAAAATGTTTTAAAAGAAGAAACAGCAAGAGAAGTTATTAATGGAAAACTGCAAGAAAATGAAATTAAAAAGGAAGTTTATGATTTATTTTTTGAAATAAATTACCTGCGACAGAAAAAACGTTTACTTGAAAAAAGCGACAGTATTTTTTTTAATTTTCTTGTTAAAAGTGAGCTCCGACAAAATAGCGGCGAAACAAATATACTTGAGCTAAATCTGGCCAAGAATCAATTGCAACAGATAAAAATTCAACATAATGAGCTTGCCTCAAACATGGAAATATTGTTATTGAAATTTAATTACGTAATTAATTCTACTAAAAATCTAGAACCAGAAAATGTAGATAATAAAATAAATCAAAGTCCGAAAATAGATTCAAGCCTAATAGCTAAACATCCTTTTGTTGCTGGTATCTATCAGCAAAAAATTATTGGGCAAAAAAAATTATTACTCGAAAAAAATAAATTATTGCCAGATATTATTGCTTCCTATAACAATATAAGTATAACCGGTACCGGCGCTGATAATATCTATTATTCAAAAAACCAGCGCTTTCAATCCTTGCAGCTTGGTATAGGAATTCCAATTTTTTTTAGTGCACAAAAGGCATCTATTTCTGCCTCAAAAACCCGTTTAAAATACTTAGAAAATAATTATACAGCAGCAAGAAAAACCTTTCTTTTAAACTATCAAATTGCGGTAAATAAATATTTTAACCTTAAAAAATCTATAGAGTTGATGGAACAAGGATCGCTCAAAAATTCTTACACAACCATTAAAATTGCCAACGATAAATTTAATAATGGTGATATCAATTATTTAGAATGGGTAATTTTAATACAAAGTTCACTAGAAAATCAAAACTCTTATCTAGAAACTATTCATCAACTAAACAGAAGCATAATTGAAATAAATGCATTAAACAATTTTAATTAGAAACCATGAAAAATAAAGTAAACAACTATATATTACTAACCATTATTATTCCATTTTTTTGGGGATGTAATCAAAACAAAAACACTTCTACAACTGCTTCTATTGCAGAAAACAGTAATAAAGTAAGCTTAAGTGAGGAGCAAACTAAAATTTCAGGAATTAAAACAGGAAAATTTGAGGAGAAAGAAATTTCAGAAACATTAAAAGTTAATGGCATAATTGATGTTCCACCTCAAAATCTGGTTTCTATAAGCGTTCCTTTGGGCGGCTATTTAAGCTCAACAAAACTACTTCCTGGTATGCATATTTCAAAAGGAGAAGTAATTGCCGAAATGGAAGATCAACAATACATACAACTGCAACAAGAGTTCCTTACTGTAAAAGCAAAATTAGAATATCTGCAAAGTGAATTTAACAGACAAGAAATTCTTATAAAATCAAATGCAAGCAGCAGTAAAGTTTTTGAGATGGCCACGAGTGATTATAAATCTCAAAAAATTCTTGTAAGGTCATTGTCCGAGAAATTAAAACTTATTGGAGTTAATCCGGAAAAACTGAATGAAAACAATATTTCAAAAACAATAAATATTTTTTCGCCTATTGATGGCTATGTAAGTAAGGTAAACGTTAACATTGGCAAATATGTAAATCCTACTGATGTTTTATTTGAATTAATTAATCCAAGCGACATTCACCTTGCCTTAACAATTTTTGAAAATGACATCAATAAGCTTTCCATAGGACAGCAATTGTTGGCTTATAACAATCAAAAATCTTCAAAAAAATACAAGTGCGAAATTATTTTAATTGGAAAAGATTTTGGCAGCGATAAGAGTATTAATGTACATTGTCATTTTGAAGAATACGATAAAACCTTATTGCCCGGAATGTTTATGAACGCAGAAATTGAGCTTAAGAGCAAAAAAAGTAATGCATTGCCCACTAAATCAATTGTTAGTTTTGAAGGCAAAAATTACATCTTTGTTTTAGAGCAAGACAAAACCTATACTATGGAAGAAGTAATTTTGGGAAACACTGAAAATGGATACACAGAAATTTCTCCAATAAATAAAGGCATTAATAATAGCTCAAATATTGTTACGGATGGAGCATACACCTTGTTAATGAAAATGAAAAACAACGAAGAAGAATAAAAATTACAAAATTAAGTTAGTATTGTTATTTTTGTAAAAATTAAAATTCTAATGGAAACTTTTTTAGATATCATTCAAATAGTTGTGCCTGCAGCACTGGTATTTTTTACTGCATATTATTTATTAAAGAGTTTTTTAAGAGCTGAGGCAGAAAGAAGAAAAAGAACATACAAAATTGGAAACCAAAAAATTGTTACTCCTCTTAAATTGCAGGCATTTGAGAGACTTACCCTGCTGCTAGAAAGAATTTCTTTGCAAAGTTTAGTTGTTAGAACTCAAAGAAGTGGGATGACTTCTAGAAATTTACAAATGGAACTTATTAAAACCATTAGATCTGAGTTTGAACATAATTTAGTTCAGCAAATTTATATTTCCAATAAAACCTGGGAAGCCATAAAAACTGCCAAAGAAGAAACAACCAAAGCAATTAACATTGCTGCTACCAGAATAAATGAAAATGCAGAAAGTATGGAGTTGGTGAACATGATTTTTGAAATTATTTCCAGATTAGAAAAAACACCTACAGAAGTAGCGCTTCAAATATTAAAGGAAGAAGCAAGGAATGTAATAAATTAATGCTTTATGGATATTATCAATTCAATTGCAACGTGGTTCTTTAAAAAGAGGATGCACCAAATTGATTTGTTTTTAAAATATCCACACGATGTTCAACAAGAAACTTTTAAAAAACTAATTCACTCTGCAAAAAATACAGAGTGGGGTGAAAAATACAGTTATTCCGAAATTACAAATTACCATCAATTCAAAGAAAGAGTTCCACTGAATGAATACAACGATTTAAAACCATACATTCAAAAAATGCGGAACGGCCAATCAAATATTTTGTGGCCGGGAGAAGTAAAATGGTATGCAAAATCGTCTGGAACAACTTCTGATAAAAGTAAATTTATTCCTGTTTCCATAGAGTCATTAGACGATTGCCATTTTAGAGGTGGAAAAGATATGCTAACTGTATACTGCGAGAATTACGAAAGCACCCAAATATTTTCCGGTAAATCACTTACATTAAGTGGAAGTTGGAAAATAGATTATCCAAATAATGATAGCTATTTTGGAGATTTATCTGCTATAATTTTGCAAAATTTACCCATGCTGGCCGAGTGGGCAAGAACCCCCAGTTTAGACATTGCCCTTATGGACAATTGGGAAGAAAAAATTGAAAAAATTTGCGAAGAAACTATACCAGAAAATGTTACAAGTCTGGCTGGTGTGCCCTCGTGGATACTCTTAATTTTAAAAAATATTCTAGAAAAAACCAAACGTACTAGCATTTCCGAAGTTTGGCCTAACATTGAAGTTTTTTTTCACGGCGGTGTAAATTTTTTTCCCTATAAATTGCAATACAACGAAATAATTAAAAAAACTGATTTTAGATTTTGGGAAATTTATAATGCCTCCGAAGGTTTCTTTGGACTGCAAATGAACAAAGACTCTGAAGATTTATTGTTGATGCTGGATTATGGTGTATTCTATGAATTTATTGCAGTGGACGACCCCTCACTAAAAACTATTACATTAGATGAAATTGTAATTGGTAAAAATTACGAACTTATTATAAACACAAATTCTGGACTTTGGAGGTATAAAATTGGAGATACCATTAAATTTACCGCTACTAACCCATATCTATTTAGAATAACCGGCAGAACTAAAAACTTTATTAATGCTTTTGGCGAAGAATTAATGATAGACAACGCCGAAAAAGCAATTGACACTGCTTGCAAAAAATGCGATTGCACAGTAAAAGAATACACAGCTGCACCTGTATTTTTTTCAAAAAATAATTCAGGTGCTCACCAGTGGTTAATAGAATTTGAAAAAGAACCGGAAAATCTAACTTTCTTCTCCGAAGTGTTAGATAATTCACTAAAAGCATTGAACTCCGATTACGAAGCAAAAAGATTTGGAAATATGATTTTAGGATTTCCTCAAATAACTGCCGTAGAAAATGGAACTTTCTATAATTGGCTTAAAAAGAACAACCGATTAGGCGGTCAGTATAAAGTTCCGAGATTAATGAACGACAGAAAAATTATCGAAGAAATTATTACGGTAAATCAAAAAAGTTGAAAGTGAAACTATTTTTTCTCTCGTGTGTTATTTTTACTCTTAATGTACAATTTGCGATAAGCCAACACCTGCTTAAAAAAAAAGAATTTGAATCAATTAATAATTTTATTGAAACAGATCCTTTGGGTTTTATATACGCTGTGGATGAACAAGAAATTATTAAACACGATGCAAAGGGAAAAATTCTTAGTAGATTTTCAACAAGAAATTATGGCAATATTACCTCTGTTGATGTAAGCAATCCTCTAAAAATAATTTTGTTCTTTAAAGATTTTTCGGCCATGTTAATTCTAGACAATATGCTAAATCCCTCAGGAGAGATTATTGCATTAGAAAATATAGGTATTCCAAGAGCAGGAGGTATATGCAGAGCATTTGATAATGGATTTTGGATTTTTGATACCGATAAAATTCAATTGCAAAGATTTTCTAATAGCAACGAAATAATTTCACAATCCGGGAACTTAAATCAATTGATTTCTAATCCAATTAAACTCAAAGACATCAAAGAGGCAAACAACAAAGTTTACGTGCTCAATCAAGATTCCTGCTTATTTCAATTTGATATATTTGGCACCTACCTAAAAACAATTAAACTGCGGGAAAATCAAAAATTTCAAACAAAGGAAAATAAAATTCTTACCTGGAATGCAAACAAAATATATATTTTAGATGAAAAATCTCTTCTACAACAAGAAATTGATTTTTCTGAATTTAAAATAAAAAGCATTTCTTTTTTCTACAATCAGCTAATTATAAGCGATGGCAAAAAAATCTGTGTTTACGATATACTTTAATAAATTATATTAAAAGCTTGATAGTTAGAGCTTAACATTGTGAATAAAATAAAGTTTTTTAAATAAAAATTTGGGTTATTTTTACCCATCAAATTTTAAACTTTAAACACCTATTATGCACATTGCAATTGCTGGAAATATTGGGTCTGGAAAAACTACCCTAACATCAATGTTGGCTAAACATTACAATTGGAAAGCACATTTTGAAGATGCTGACGATAATCCTTTTTTAAATGATTTTTATGAAGACATGCAAAGATGGTCTTTCAACCTTCAGATCTATTTTTTAAATAGTCGTTTTTCACAAATTATCGACATCAGGAAAAGTGGAGAAAAAGTAATTCAAGACAGAACAATTTATGAAGATGCATTTATTTTTGCACCAAATCTTCATGCAATGGGATTGATGACAACCCGTGATTTCGAAAATTATTTTTCACTGTTCACATTAATGGATAAATTTATTCAACCTCCGGATTTGTTGATTTATCTAAGAGCTTCCGTATCAACTTTAGTTGGTCAAATTGCTAAAAGAGGAAGAGATTACGAAAATGCCATAAGAATTGATTATTTAAAAAGGCTAAACGAACGTTACGAAGCCTGGATATCTACTTACGACCATGGCAAACTTTTAATAATTGACGTAGATGCCAATAAATTTGCAGAAAAGCCAGAAGATTTTGGAATAATTATCAATAAAATTGATGCAGAAATTAACGGTTTATTTTAATTAAATACCATGAGGCAGAGTATACTATTTTTTTTTCTTTTTGTATCAATAATTAGCAAAGCTGATGAAGGAATGTGGCTTCCTCAGTTGCTGAAAAGATTAAACGAAGCTGATTTAAACAACAAAGGTTGCAAGCTCACACCAGATGAAATATACAGCATAAATCAATCTTCTTTAAAGGATTGTATTATAGACATTGGTGGTTGCACCTCAGAATTAATCTCAGCTAATGGATTATTGCTTACCAACCACCACTGTGCATTTGGTGCAATTCAATCGTTAAGTTCTGTAGAAAAAAATTACATCGAAAAAGGATTTTGGGCCAACTCATTTCCGGCTGAGCTACCAATTAAAAACATGACAGCTTCTGTACTTCAAAGAATTGATGATGTAACGTTACAAGTATTGACGAACACAAGCGATACAATGAATTATGAGAAAAGGAAAAAGAAAATTGAAGAAGCCATTAAGTCCATAGAAACAACTGCTTCAGAAAACGGAAAATACAAAGCAACGGTAAAAGAAATGTTTGGTGGCAATGCTTATTACCTTTTTGTTACCATAGTTTACAAAGATATTCGATTGGTGGGAGCACCGCCATCATCCATAGGAAAATTTGGAGGAGATACTGATAACTGGATGTGGCCAAGGCATACAGGAGACTTTGCTATGCTCAGAATTTATACTGCACCCGGAGGCGATGCCGCAG
Source organism: uncultured Bacteroidota bacterium (assembly GCA_903842515.1). Classification (GTDB taxonomy): domain Bacteria; phylum Bacteroidota; class Bacteroidia; order UBA4408; family UBA4408; genus CAIMMJ01. The sequence continues at coordinate 9,860 of CAIMMJ010000178.1, forward strand.
AATATTCAACAAATAATACGCCCTACAAAGCAAAAAAATTCTTACCTATAAATCTAAAGGGTGTTCAAGAAAATGATTTTACCATGGTAATGGGTTTCCCCGGCAGAACAAATAGATATGCCACTTCCGACCAAATAAAAATGATAATGGAAAAAGAAAATCCAGCAAAAATTAAATTAAATGGAAAAATATTGGAGAGCTGGAAATCACAAATGAACAACGATGAAAAAGTAAAAATTCAATATGCCTCCAAATACAATTCACGCTCTAATGGTTGGAAATATGCTGTAGGTCAAAATGAAGGATTAAAAAAACTAAATGTAATTTCTAATAAATCTGCTCTTGAAGAAATATATACAACTTGGGTTTTTTCGGATGAAAAAAGAAAATTAAAATACGGTTATGTTCTTACAGAAATTCAAAAAGCAGTCAAGGAGTACGAGGAAATAAATTATCAAATTCAATATTTAAACTTAGCCGGAAAATCTTCGGAACTTGTAAATTACTCTCAAACTTTCTTGCCCTATTACGAAGAACTTTCTAAAAGCAATTCAAATCAAAATAAATTAGATTCGCTAAAAAATAAACTCATAGAAAAAGCTCCTGATTTCTATAAGAATTACAACAAAACAACGGATAATTATTGCTTTTCTAATTTGTTAGATATATACATAACAGATATTCCCGAGAGACAACTGCCTCCAAACATCAAAGAAATTCTTTCAAAAAAAGGCGAAAATAACAAAGAAAAGAGCAAATTATTTGCAGATGAAATCTTTAATTCAAGCCATTTTACCTCTGAGGAAAAAGTGATAGAATTTATCAAGAAAGCAAAACCAAAAGATTTTGAAA
>CAIMMJ010000179.1 GCA_903842515.1 uncultured Bacteroidota bacterium
CAATATTTTTTAAGTCATTAAACAATGCAGCAACGCTACCACAACCAAAACCCAAAACAAGAATGTCTTTTACTTTTTTGTCTTTAATTTTTATCTTCTTAAACACAAATCTAAAAGCATCTTGTAAACTTCCATAAGAGTAATTTGCATTGAATGTATTTAACTGCAACCTTCCATTTCTGATTACAACTTGCAGAAATGGATTTAAAATACTTTCAGTAGTTTCTATTTTTACATCGAATAGAAAACTTAAAAAATACTTTAGTTTCGAAACCAAAATTTTAGTTTTCTAGAATCATTTTTTTTACTGTCTCCACCCAGTAATCATGGCTATTTAAGCTTTCTACTAATTGTATTTTTTCGCCACCGTGTTCTTTAAACAATTCATCGTATTCTGTACCAATCTCATGAATTGTTTCCAGGCAGTCTGCAACAAAAGCAGGAGAAAAAACTAATAATTTTTTCATGCCTTTGTTAGCAAATTCTTCAATTACTTTATCGGAGTAAGGTTTAATCCAAGGGTCTCTGCCCAATCTACTTTGAAAACTCACAGAATAGTTTTCCAACGGAATCCCTATCTCTTTTGCTACATTTCTTGCAGTTTCGTAGCATCCTGCTTTATAGCAATACTCATTTGCAGCCGTAATTTTTCCACAACAATTTTCTTTTAAACAGCAGTCAGTAAAATCGGTTCTTTTTATTTGCCTTTCAGGTATTCCATGAAAGCTAAATAAAACATGGTCGTAATCTTTCCAATTGTATTTTTCTGCACTCTTTGCAACACATTTTATATAATCAGGGTTTTGATAAAATTTTGTTATAAATTTCATTTCGGGCATTACTTCCCATTTTCCAATTTCTTTCATTAATAATTCTATAGTGGAACCGGTTGTTGATCCTGCATATTGCGGATACAAGGGAAGTACAATTAATTTTTTAAAATATTTATTTTTCATCTCATCCAAAACCACTCGCATGTTTGGATTTTGATACCTCATTGCAAAATAAACTTCGTAATCAGCACCAAGCGATTCTCTTAATTTAGCTGTTAAATTCTTGCCATGATACAAAAGCGGAGAACCCTTTTCTGACCATATTTCTTTGTAAAGTTTTGCCGATTTTGGAGCTCTAAACGGAACAATAATTAAGTTTACTAAAAGCGCTCTTGCAATTGGGTTTATATCTATTACTCTTCCGTCGTTTAAAAAATCAAATAAGTATTTTCTTACATCCGCTGTTGAAGGACTATCTGGAGTTCCTAAATTTATAAGCAATACTCCTGTTTTGTTCTGTTGGTTTTCCATATTTTTTGCAAATCTAATAAATGTCGTGCTTTACTCTAATTTCTTTGTATAAATTTGCTTAATTAACAACCGAAATAGCTTTTTGTATGGAAAACTCTAAAAAATATTTTACTGACTCAGAAATTGAAATAAAACAAACATATTCTCCCACAGAACCTTTAATAGAAAAGGCCGGCGAGTATCCCTTTACACGGGGGGTTCAGGCTGATATGTACAGGAGTAAATTATGGACAATGAGGCAATATGCCGGTTTTTCTACTGCCGAAGAGTCCAATAAAAGATACCATTATTTGTTAAATAATGGAACCACTGGTCTTTCCGTGGCATTTGACTTGCCTACTCAAATCGGGTATGATTCTGATCATGAGTTTGCAGACGGCGAAGTTGGTAAAGCAGGTGTTGCAATTGATTCGTTAAGAGACATGGAAGTTTTGTTTGATGGAATTGAATTAGAAAAAATTACAACTTCAATGACCATTAACTCTACTGCTTCAACTTTGTTGGCTATGTATGTTGCCTTAGCAAAAAAACAAGGAGCCGACATCAAAAAGATTTCAGGAACAATTCAAAACGATATACTTAAAGAATACGCTGCAAGAGGAACCTACATATATCCTCCAAAACCTTCAATGCGACTGATTACCGATATTTTTGAATACTGTAGCAAAGAAGTTCCAAAATGGAATACCATTTCTATAAGCGGTTACCACATCAGAGAAGCAGGTGCAAATGCTGTTCAAGAACTTGCTTTTACCCTGGCAAACGGTAAGTCATACCTATTGGCAGCTCTTGACAAAGGATTAGACATAGATGTTTTTGCAAAACGATTATCCTTCTTTTTTAATGCACACAACAATTTGTTCGAAGAAGTTGCAAAATTTAGAGCTGCCAGAAGAATGTGGGCAAAAATTACAAAAGATTTAGGTGCCAAAGACACAAAGAGTATGATGCTTAGATTTCATACTCAAACCGGTGGTTCCACTCTTACTGCTCAACAGCCACAAAACAACATCATCAGAGTTACCATACAGGCATTATCTGCTGTATTAGGGGGCACACAATCATTGCATACAAACGGCTTTGACGAAGCTATTGCACTTCCAACGGAAGAGGCAGCACGAACGGCGTTACGAACTCAACAAATAATTGCTTTTGAAAGTGGTGTTTCCGAAACCGTTGATCCTTTGGCAGGTTCCTACTTTGTTGAAAATTTAACCAACGAAATCGAAGAAAAAGCATGGGAATACATCAATAAAATTGATGCAATGGGAGGATCTGTTCAAGCAATTGAAGAAGGATACATTCAAGATGAAATTGCAGGCTCGGCATACCGCTATCAAAATGACATAGAAAATGGAGACAAAATTATTGTTGGTGTAAATAAATTTACTGCAGAAGAAATACCAATAGAAAATATTTTTGTGGTAGATGACAATATAAGGGTACAACAAATTGCAAAATTAAATCAACTCAAATCAGAAAGAGACAATGAAAAAGTTAAATTGCTCTTACAGAAATTAGATGCTGATGCAAGAGCCAATGTAAACCTTATGCCTGGTATTTTAGAAGCATGCGAACAATATGCAACCCTTGGTGAAATAGCGGACACTTTTAGAAATGTTTTTGGTGAGTATAGACCTAATTAAATTTATATGTCTTTTCATAATTTAAAATACCAACTAACTTTCAACAATCCTCACCGTCAATTTATTTCTATAACTTTTGAATTTGATGCTAAGGATATTTCAACCGCTCATATTCAATTGCCTTCATGGAGACCTGGTAGATATGAGCTTGGAAATTTTTCTAAAAACATTAGAAATTTTTGTTGCAAGGATGAAAATGGAAACAATTTGTTGTTCAATAAACTTAACAAAGACCTTTGGGAAATTGATTGCCCATCAACAAATAAAGTAATTGTTTCCTATGAATATTATGCCTCAGAAATCAACGCTGGTTCAACTTACTTAGATGAATCTCAAGTTTACGTAAACCCTGTAAATTGTTTTGCTTATCCCGTTCATCTCTTTAACAGTGAATTAGAAGTTGAATTAATTTTGCCTAAGAAATATGAAATTGCATCCTCATTTACATTCAATAAAACATTTATTGATGCTGAGTTGTGTTCAATTAAATTCTCTCATTCTAATTTTGATCAGTTAGCAGATTCACCTTTCATTTGCAGCGATTCTTTGCAACATAATTTTTATGAAATAAATTCCATAAAATTTCATTTGTGGTTTCAGGGAATTGCAAATCTAGATTGGAATTTGCTACTACGAGATTTTTATGTGTTTACAAATGAACAATTAAATTTGTTTAAATCATTCCCCGGCAAAGAGTATCATTTTATTTTTCAAATTTTACCAACTCCATTTTATCACGGTGTGGAGCATCTAAATTCCACAATTATTGCTTTGGGGCCCGGAAACAAACTAATGAAGAAAGAAATCTACGACGAACTTTTAGGAGTTTCTTGCCATGAACTTTTTCACGTTTGGAATGTAAAAAAAATACGTCCAACAGATATGCTTCCTTATGATTTTACAAAAGAAAATTACAGTAAACTTGGTTTTATCTACGAAGGAATAACTACTTATTACGGAGATTATTTGTTGTATCGTTCAGGTGTTTTCTCTGAGCACGATTATCTTCTTACCTTGCAAGAACAGATTCAGAAACACATTGATAACTTTGGAAGAAAAAATTATTCGGTGGCACAATCTTCTTTTGATACTTGGTTAGACGGATATGTAAAAGGTATTCCAGGCAGAAAAGTTAGCATTTATACCGAAGGGTGTTTAATTGCTTTTATGATTGATATTAGTATTAGAAAAAGTACCAACAATAAACGTTCACTCGACGATGTAATGAGAACATTATATTCTGAATTTGGACTCAAAAACAGGGGTTATGATTTAAATTCATTTAAAAATATGTTGGAGAATATTTCTAATGAAAAGTGGGATGACTTTTGCAACGATTTTATTTTTGGCACCGAATCAATGATTTCTCGTTTAGAGTCTTCTTTTGATTTTTTGGGATACGATTTACATTTTATTCCCTCCACTAATGCTTGGGAAAGCGCCTTGGGAATTAAAGCAGATTTAAATGCCAATGGCAGCTATATTGTAAATGCTATTTATCCAAATTCTAAAGCCGATATGGCTGGCATTGCAATTGGCGACAAAATTATTGCCATGAACGGTATTGAATTAAAATCTGACTGGAACGATAGCTTTAACTTATGCAACGATAAAAATTTAACTCTTCAACTCTTTTCGAAAGCTAAATTTAAAGAGGTAAATTTAGAATTATCACAAACAGATTATTACTCTCGTGCAGTGATTTCAAGAAAGGTAGGGATTTCAGATGTTCAAAAAAACAACAATACTGCTTGGAGCCGCAGTAATTAATTTGTTTGGATTTGTAAATATTTTACTAAATTTATCCAAATAATTTTATCCTAAATGGAAAATAAATTAGTTGATAATTTACTTTCTTCAATTTCTACAAATTCTTTTCAAAAACTTTTGGAAGCAATTTCAGAGGCGTATGTTGTTATAAATTCTAAATTGGATATTATTGGATTGTCGCCCACAGCAAAAGAAAAATTTGGAAATAGCTCTAATTTAAAAATTCACCTAAACAGTGAACAAACGAGTTCTATTGAAACAAAAATTGCTGAACAAACAACTGTTTTTCAACAACCTCTTGAATTAAGTTTTAACGGAAACAGTTATTGGATTGTTTATTCTTTGCTTTTTTTGAATGACGACAATAAAAATGAAATCTTATTCTTATATTCAGAACAGTCACACAAAAACTTTTATCGTTCAAATCACCAGATAACTTCTATTTCGCTGGATTATACTATGGAGATAATAGTATTTCTTGACGAAAAATTTAACTTTTCCTTTGTAAGCAATTCATTTAAAAAAATTCTTGGATACAGAGATTTTGAAG
>CAIMMJ010000180.1 GCA_903842515.1 uncultured Bacteroidota bacterium
AATCAGAACCAGAATTTGAAGCTAATTGTAATTTTCTAAAAGGATTTATTGCATATAACAAAAAACAATTAGATACAGCTATTAATTACTATCAACAAAGTTTAGATTTTTGGCAAACAACCGATAATTTAGAAATTCAAGGGAAAATACTTTATAATCTGACAATTTGTAATTATGAAAAATTAAGACCTAACCCCCCAGCCCCCTTCCCTACCAGGGAAGGGGGAGAAATAATAATTTGTATTCAACAAATATTAGAAAAGTTCAAAAATGCTCAACGTCTGGATTTAATTGCTAATTCTTTATCAAGATTTGGGTTAATTCTCCAAGATTTACAAGCATGGGAACAATTAAAAACATTATCTCAACAAGCTTTAGAAATACATCAAGCTGAAAATAATATCTTGAAAATAGCGGAAGATTATATATTTTTAGCAATAGCTAATTTTGAACAATCAAATTTTTCAGAAGCAGCAAAAATTGCTAATCAAGGGATAGGGGTAATTCATGAGTTACCCCTAATAAATTATTATCGTCAAAGTCTATTTTTAATTCTAGCACAAGCTCAAGAAAAATTACAACAATATGAACAAGCAATTAGTAATTTAAAATTGGCTAAAGATATTGGGGTTATCAATAATCAACCAAAGCTTTATGTTAAAATTCTCAATCTTTTACAAAAACTATTATTTCAAAAAACAGAATATCTGAAAGCTTTTAACACCAAATTAGAAAGTCGTTCTATTGAACAACAATTTGGTTTGCGGGCGTTTATTGGTGCAGGTTGGTTAAAACCAGCCAAAAATACATCTTTTGTGAATAAAGACAATATTTCTCCAGAAATTGAAGCATCTGGACGGAAAATAGATGTAGATGAATTACTAGCAAGAATTGGTAGAACTGATAAAAAAATTATTGTCATTCATGGACAGTCGGGAGTTGGTAAAAGTTCTCTCGTTAATGCTGGGTTAATTCCTGCATTGGAAAATAAAGCCATAGGTTTTCAAGATAATTTACCTGTGACGATTAGAGTTTATAATAGTTGGTTTACAGAATTAGCAAAAGAACTATTAGATGTATTACCAGAAAACTTAAAATCAGAAGATTTAAAATTAGATACTCAGGAAAAATTTGTTTTAAAATTGGTAGAAATTGAAAAATACCGAAGAACAGTATTAATTTTTGACCAGTTTGAAGAATTTTTCTTTGTGTGTCCTGACGATAAAGCCAGAACAGAATTTTTTCAGTTTTTAGGGAAATGTCTAAATCATAAAAATATTGGATCTTTGCGAGTAATTTTATCTTTGCGGGTAGATTATTTACATCTTTTATTAGAATGTGATGAAATTACCGATATGAATATTATTGGTGATGGTATTCTGAGTAAAAATGTGCTATATAAATTAGGAAACTTAACACCAGAAAATGCTAAAACTACAATTGAGAGTTTAACTAAAAAAACAACTTTTCAGTTAGAACCGGATTTAATTAACCGACTGGTAGAAGATTTAGCGGGAGAAGTCGGTTCAGTTCGTCCCATTGAATTACAAATTGTGGGGGCGCAATTAGAAACAGAAAAAATTACAACTTTAGTAGCATATC